>NZ_JARAVO010000257.1:0-13194 GCF_033792805.1 Streptomyces sp. PA03-1a | reverse complement strand
GGTAGGGACTCCGGCGCATGGGGAGGCGCCGGGGTCCCTCGAACAACGGCCCCGGCACCGGTGGCGCCCACGACCCGGCCGGAATCCGGCCGGCGCGTGACGCGACTACCGCTTGGCGACGAACACGTGCGAGGCGGTCTCCGCGCTCAGCTCCGCGGCCTCGCCACCGCTGCCGACCAGCACACCGCCCGCCGACGGGGTCACCGACACCACCGCGCCCGGCTGCACGCCGGCCCGCCGCAGCGTGTACATCAGCTGCGCGTCCGTCTGGATGGGCTCGCCGATCCGCCGCACGACCACGCTCGCGCCGGCCACGCCCGTCTCCAGGTCGGTCAGGCTGACCATGCCCTCGTCCAGGAACGGGTCCGCGCCGTCCTTCTCGCCCAGCTCCTCCAGGCCCGGGATCGGGTTGCCGTACGGCGACTCCGTCGGGTGCCGCAGCAGCTCGAGGACGCGGCGCTCGACCGCCTCGCTCATCACGTGCTCCCAGCGGCACGCCTCGGCGTGCACGTGCTCCCACTCCAGGCCGATGACGTCGACCAGCAGGCACTCGGCCAGCCGGTGCTTGCGCATCACGCGCGTCGCGATCCGCCGGCCCTCGGAGGTCAGCTCCAGATGCCGGTCGCCCGCGACGTGCACCAGTCCGTCCCGCTCCATGCGCGCGACGGTCTGACTGACCGTCGGTCCGCTCTGGTCGAGCCGTTCGGCGATTCGGGCGCGCATGGGGACGACACCCTCCTCCTCCAGCTCAAGGATGGTGCGGAGATACATCTCCGTCGTGTCGATCAGTCCGGACATGCGCGCCCCTCGGTGGCTCGTACGTGGCCCTGGACTCAATTCTGACGCATGCGACCGACAACCGGTGCCCCGTGGTTGACAGGCGGACGCCGCGGCACCACGGTTCTCGGCATGACCGATCTGGCCGCCACATATTTCGATGCCGCCATCGCACTGCTGAGGCGCGTGAGGGACGAGGAGTCCGCGGGGATCGAGGCGGCCGCGGCCGCGCTCGCGGACACCGTGGCGGCCGGGGGACGGGTGTTCGCCTACGGCGCCGGGCACTCCTCGCTCCCCGCGCAGGACGTCGTCTACCGCGCGGGCGGCCTCGCCCTGGTGAACCTGCTCGCCGTGCCCGGCGCGGTCGGCGTGGACGTCGTCCCGGCCACGCTCGGCAGCGCGCTCGAACAGGTCGGCGGCCTGGCCCGGGTCGTGCTGCGCAGCTCTCCCGCGCGGGCGGGCGACCTCCTGGTGGTCATCTCCCTGTCCGGCCGCAACCCGCTCCCCGTGGAGATGGCGCAGGAGGCCAAGGCCCTCGGGATGAAGGTGATCGGCGTCACATCGGTGGCGTACGCCAAGGAGACGCACTCACGGCACGCGAGCGGCACCTTCCTGAAGGACCACTGCGACGTCGTGATCGACAGCAAGATCGCGCCGGGCGACGCGGAGCTGTCCGTGCCGGGGATCCCGGCGCCGTTCGGTCCGGCCTCCACCGTGGTGACCAGCGCGCTGATGCAGGCCGTCGTGGCCACGGCCGCTGCGGACCTGGCCGGGCGCGGCGTCACGCCGCCCATGCTCCGCTCGGGCAACGTCGACGGGGGCCACGAGTGGAACGCGAAGGTCTTCGAGGAGTACGCGGACCGGATCTTCTACCGCCACTGAGCCCACGGTCAGGCCCGCGGCGGAAGGTCGAGCGGCGGCAGGTCGAGGGAGGCCGCCACCCGCAGCGCGACGTCCTCGGCGAAGGTGGCGTCCGCCCGGTCGAAGGGACGGCGGCCCGTGCCGCGCAGGAAGGTGAGCACACCGAGCGTGCGGCCGCGGCTGCGGAGCACGGCGCACAGTCCGTGGACGGTGCCGTCGGGCCAGCGCCGGGCGGCGGCCCAGCCGGCGACCTGGGCCCGTGAGGCCGGCTCGGCGGCCGCGGCCCCGAAGCCGGCGCGCACGGAGCCGGTACGGGCGACCGCCTGCAGGGCCGGGTGCCCCTCCCCGTACCGGACCGGGATGCCGCCGGACACCGGCAGGCAGGGCCCCGCGCCGCCGGAGGGCGTGGCGGCGACCCGGACGAGCCGGGCCCCGTCGGGCGCCAGCACGTCGAGCAGCGCGTGCTCGGCGAACCCGGCGAGGGCGAAGTCCACGTAAGCGGTCGCCGCCTCCATGGGGTCCTCGCACTCGGCAGCAGCCAGCGCGGCCCGGTGCAGCTGGTTGCTGCGGAAGCGCAGCCGCGCCGCCTCCTGCTCGGCCAGCTTGGCCTCGGTGACGTCGTGGAAGAGCCAGCCGACGCCGAGCGGCACCGGCTCCTCCCCCAGCGGCGAACCGAGCCGCACGAAGCCGCTGCGCCAGCAGCAGCGCGTGCCGCCCTCCTCCCGCAGGCCCACCCACAGCTCGCTGGCCGCGAGGGGCGCGCCCTCGGCGAGCACGTGCTGCAGGGCGCTCTCCAGCTCCTCCACGCCCTGGTCGAGGAAGTCCCCCAGCGGCCGCCCGAGCGGCGCGTCCCGGCTGGTGCGCAGCACGCGGGCGGCGTACGCGTTGACCACGACGGGGCGCAGGTCGGCGTCGACGAGGACGACCCCGGTCGAGGCGTCGTCGAAGAGCGCCTCGCTGAGGGCTATCGAGCGCTCCAGGTCGATCTGGGCGTGCACCTCGGAGAAGGCGCAGTAGACCCCGGCGGGGCGCCCGTCGGAGCCGTGCACGGCGGCGGCCTGGGTGCGCACCAGCACCCGGTGGCCGTCCTTGGTCAGCAGCGCGAACTCGTGGACCTGGCGGCCGTCCGCGGCCATGGCGCCCAGCAGCCGCTCGCGCACCTCCTCGGCGTCGGCGGTGCGCGCGGCCCAGCCGGCGAAACCGCGCCGGCCGACGGCCTCCTCGGCCGTCCAGCCCAGGATGCGGGCGGCCTCCGCGTTCCAGTGCGTGATCACTCCGTCGCGGTCCAGGGCACAGAGGCCGGCCTCCATGCCGTCGAGGAGCGCGGCGAGCAGTTGCGGCGTCGCATCGAATGACTGCACGTCTGGACATTCAACCCCTGTGTGACCGACGACACAGGAACTTCACGAAATTCGGTGGCCGCGGGGCCGTGGTCCACGGGGCGGAAAGAACCGCGAGAAAAACCGCTTGTCGTCCGCCGGAGCCTTTCCTAAGGTTGCGGACACACACGAAGGGAGGTGGTCCGGAGAATGAGTTCCCATCGGACGCGTGAGGTGGCTGCGGGCTGACGCCTGCGCTCCTCGCCTGCGCGCGATGTGCGTAGCGGGCCAAATCCATCGCAGTCACCCGACCCGCGGGCTCGTCGGATTCGTCCGGCCGATGCCCGGACGGCCCGCCGTCCGGGGAGCAGCCCGCGGGTCGCCTGCGTCTGCGGGCGGTGACCGGTCCCGCCCCCTCCCCCGGCGTCGCGCGGCCCTCAGGGCGACAGGCGCCGCACCGTCCAGCCGTCCTCCGCGGTGGTGTACACCAGCCGGTCGTGCAGCCGGTTCTCCCGTCCCTGCCAGAACTCCACGCTGCGCGCGACCACCCGGAAGCCTCCCCAGTCCGGCGGCACGGGCACGTCGCTGCCCTCGGGATAGCGGGCCGTCAGCTCCTCGTAGCGGTGCTCCAGCTCCTCCCGCGAGCCCACCACCGAGGACTGCTCGCTCGCCCAGGCCCCGATCCGCGAGCCGTGCGGACGGGTGCGGAAGTACGCCTCGGTCTCCTCGCGCGACACGCGCTCGACGGCGCCCGCCACGATGACCTGGCGCGCGATCGGGTGCCAGGGGAAGAGCAGCGAGGCGTGCGGCCGCTCGGTGAGCTCCCGGCCCTTCCTCGACCCGTAGTTGGTGAAGAAGACGAAGCCGCGGTGGTCGTAGCTCTTCAGCAGGACCGTGCGCGAGCTGGGCAGTCCGTCCGCCCCCGCGGTGGAGACCACCATGGCGTTGGGCTCGTCGACGCGGGCGTTGACGGCGTCGGCGAACCAGCGCGCGAACTGCGTGTACGGGTCGCCGGCCAGTTCGTCCTCGGTCAGTCCGTGGGCGCGGTACTGCTTGCGCATGGCGGCGGGGTCGTGGTGGCTGTGCTGCACCCGCACATCTTGCAGCACGGCGGCGGCACCGTGTGCCGGACGGTGCGCCGGAACCCGCGCGGGACCTGCGCCGGACCTGCGCCGGACCTGCGCCGGACCTGCGCCGGAACACCCGCCGGAACATGTGCCGGACCTCACGCTTCACGTCACCTGCGGGAGGGGACAGACTTACAGGCCGGGTATCTGTGCCCTCTCGACATCGGGGGATATCGTGCGGGGCACCCAGTGCCAACCCCCATGCACCACCCCTGCACCACCCCGCGTGCCACAAGCACCACCGGATCGTCGACCGCATCAAGAGGAGCCGCCTGATGTCCGACTTCGTACCCGGACTCGAGGGAGTCGTCGCCTTCGAGACGGAGATCGCCGAACCCGACAAGGAAGGCGGCGCCCTGCGCTACCGCGGAGTGGACATCGAGGACCTGGTGGGCCACGTCTCCTTCGGGAACGTGTGGGGCCTGCTGGTCGACGGTGCCTTCAACCCCGGCCTCCCGCCCGCCGAGCCCTTCCCGATCCCCGTCCATTCCGGTGACATCCGCGTGGACGTCCAGTCGGCGCTGGCCATGCTCGCGCCGGTGTGGGGTCTGAAGCCGCTGCTGGACATCGACGCCGAGCAGGCCCGCGAGGACCTGGCGCGCGCGGCCGTGATGGCGCTGTCGTACGTGGCGCAGTCGGCGCGCGGCCAGGGGCTGCCGATGGTGCCGCAGAGCGAGATCGACAAGGCGGAGACGGTCGTCGAGCGCTTCATGATCCGCTGGCGCGGCGAGCCGGACCCCAAGCACGTCAAGGCCGTGGACGCCTACTGGACCTCCGCCGCCGAGCACGGCATGAACGCGTCCACCTTCACCGCGCGCGTTATCGCCTCCACCGGTGCCGACGTGGCCGCCGCGCTGTCCGGCGCGGTGGGCGCCATGTCGGGCCCGCTGCACGGCGGCGCGCCCTCGCGCGTGCTGGGCATGATCGAGGAGATCGAGCGGACCGGCGACGCCGAGGCGTACGTCAAGCAGGCCCTGGACAAGGGCGAGCGTCTGATGGGCTTCGGCCACCGCGTCTACCGCGCCGAGGACCCGCGGGCGCGGGTGCTGCGCCGTACGGCCAGGGAGCTGGGCGCCCCCCGCTTCGAGATCGCGGAGGCGCTGGAGAAGGCGGCCCTGGAGGAGCTGCACTCCCGGCGCCCGGACCGCGTGCTGGCGACCAACGTGGAGTTCTGGGCGGCGATCATCCTGGACTTCGCCGAGGTCCCGGCCCACATGTTCACGTCGATGTTCAGCTGCGCCCGCACCGCCGGCTGGTCCGCGCACATCCTGGAGCAGAAGCGCACCGGCCGCCTGGTGCGCCCCTCGGCCCGCTACGTCGGCCCGGGCTCCCGGGACCCGCGCGAGGTCGAGGGCTACGCGGACATCGCACGCTAGTCCGGTGCGGTGCACCCTGGGGGGATGAGGCTGTTCGTGGCCGTCGTGCCCCCCAGGTCCGCCCTCGCCGAACTGGGGGGCGCCGTCGACGCGCTCCGCGCCCTGCCGGGCGCGGACGGGCTGCGCTGGACGGAGCGTGGCGGATGGCACGTGACGCTGGCGTTCCTCGGCGAGGTGGACGAGGCCCTGCTGCCCGGTCTGGTCGAACGTCTGGACCGGGCGGCGCGGCGCCATCCGCGCTGCCGGATCGCGCTGACCGGCGGCGGCCGCTTCGGCGACCGCACGCTCTGGGCCGGACTGGATGGGGACGACCTGGGACGCACCGCGGCCGCGGCGCAGGCGGCCGCCCGGCGGGCGGGCGTCCACCACGAGGACGAGCACGGCCGCTTCCACGCCCACCTGACGCTGGCCCGGCAGCGCGCCGGGCGCACCAGGGTGGGCCTGAGGCCCTTCACGGACGCCCTCGCGCAGTTCGCGGGGACCCCGTGGACGGCGGCGGCGATCTCCCTGGTGCGGAGCCATCCGCCCACACCCGGGGTGCCGGGGGCGCAACCCCGCTACGAGACGGTGCGGACCTGCCCGCTGGGGCACTGAGGCCGCCCCGTTAACCTCGACGTGTGGACCCGAAGACCCGTACCCGAGTAATGACCGCCGCCCTCGCCCTGCTGGTGGTCGTGGTGATCGTCGGCACCGTCGTGCGCGGCTAGACGACCGGAGGGGAGGGGCCGGCCCGTCTCGGCCGGCTCGTCTCAGGCGCCGGCGTAGACCCTCTCGACGAATTCCGCCACCTGTTCGTCGGTGAGGTGGCGGGCCAGGTCGGCCTCGGTGATGATGCCGATCAGCTTCTTGTCCTCGACCACCGGGAGCCGCTTGATGCGGTGCGACTCCATCTCGGTCAGGACGTCGGAGACGTCGGCGTCCGCGTCGATCCAGCGGGGCGTGCCCTCGCACAGGTCGCCGCAGGTCACCTTGGAGGGGTCGCGCCCCGCGGCGATGCACTTGGTGACGATGTCCCGGTCGGTGATGATGCCGCACATCCGGTCGTTCACGTCGTGGACCGGCAGCGCGCCGACGTTGAGCTCGCGCATGAGCTGCGCCGCCCGGTCGAGAGTCTCGGTCGCCGGTATCGCACGGGCGCCGGGATGCATGATCTCTTTGGCTGTGGTCATACCCTCATCGTGCGCCCGACCGGGTGAATCTGCGACCGGGCGCACGACGGGGCGGACCACCGCGGGCGCCTACCAGGCGAAGGCCTCCGGGGACGGGCCCGGGCCCGGGAAGATCTCGTCCAGCTCGGCGAGCAGCTCCGCGGGCAGCTCCAGTTCGACCGCGCGCAGCGCGGAGTCCAGCTGCTCGCGGGTACGCGGGCCGACGATCGGGCCGGTGATCCCGGGGCGGCCCAGCAGCCAGGCCAGGGCGACGTCACCGGGCTGCAGGCCGGCCTTGTCGACGGCGTCCTCGTACGCCTGGACCTGCTCGCGCAGGGCGCTGTCCTTCAGCGAGTCGGCGCTGCGGCCGGAGGTGGAGCGGGAGCCGCCGCCCTCGCGCTCCTTGCGCAGCGCGCCGCCCAGCAGGCCGCCGTGGAGCGGCGACCAGGGGATGACGCCCAGGCCGTACTCCTGCGCGGCCGGGATGACCTCCATCTCCGCGCGGCGCTCGGCGAGGTTGTACAGGCACTGCTCGCTGACCAGGCCGAGCGAATGGCGCCGCGCGGCGGCCTCGTTGGCCTTGGCGATGCCCCAGCCGGGGAAGTTGGACGACCCGGCGTAGAGCACCTTGCCCTGCTGCACCAGGACGTCGATCGCCTGCCAGATCTCCTCCCACGGCGTCGCGCGGTCGATGTGGTGGAACTGGTAGACGTCGATGTGGTCCGTGCCCAGGCGCTTCAGGCTCGCCTCGGCGGCACGCCGGATGTTGAGCGCGGAGAGCTTGTCGTCGTTCGGCCAGGGGGTGCCGTCGGTGCCCATGTTGCCGTAGACCTTGGTCGCCAGGACGGTCCTGTCGCGGCGGCCGCCGCCCTTGGCGAACCAGCTGCCGATGATCTCCTCGGTGCGGCCCTTGTTCTCGCCCCAGCCGTAGACGTTGGCCGTGTCGAAGAAGTTGACGCCCGCGTCGTGCGCGGCGTCCATGATCGCGTGGCTGTCGGCCTCGTCCGTCTGCGGGCCGAAGTTCATCGTTCCCAGTACGAGCCGGCTGACCTTGAGTCCGGTGCGTCCGAGCTGTGTGTACTCCATGGGGACCAGCCAAGCTCTTGGAGTGCGCTCGAATCAAGCGGAGTTGAGGGGGTGTCGGTACGGCGCCCCCAGGCCCCACGCCTGGTGCGCGGCGTCGGCGAACGCGGCTGCCAGCCGGTGCTCCCCGGAGGCGTTGGGGTGGGTGCCGTCGTAGGTGTCCCGGGCGATGTCGTAGCCGGCCGGGCGGGAGGCCAGCAGCAGCGGCGAGGCCGCGGTGCCCAGGTCGGCGACGGTCTTGGCCAGGCGGGTGTTGAACTCCTCGCACTGTGCGCCGAATCCGGGGTCCTGGTCGCAGCGCGAGTTGGGTATGACGGGCAGCAGCACCGCGGCGACACGGGGGTTGGCCGCCCGCGCCCGCCCGACGAACAGCCGCACGTTGGCCTCGGTCTGCTCGGGGTTGGTGTAGAAGCCAAGGTCGATCAGCCCCAGCGAGACCAGCAGCACGTCGGGACGGTGCTCCCGCACGGCGCCCTCGATGAGCGGCGCCATGTGCAGCCACCCCTCGCCCCAGCCGGCCAGGTGGCGGCGCGCGGAGACGGGGAAGGCGGGGTCGGCGTAGCGCTGCGAGACGGCCGCGTCGGCACCGGGGTCGTGCAGCGCGGTCCGCGGGCCGACGATCTCGAAGTCCTCGCCCTCCGTCCCCAGCGACCGCAGGTGCTGCCACATGCGGTAGCGCCAGGTGTGCTCCCCCGCGCTGCCGATCGTCATGGAGTCGCCGACGAACATCCACGCCGTGCGGCGTCCGGGCGTGCGGCGGGGCCCGTCGCCGGGGCCGGGGGGTGCGCTGGACATGGAGGGGATCTTAGGGCCCGCGGGCTCCCCGGCAGGGCCCTGACCTCGGGTCCGGCGGTGTTAGCACCGTCACTGCCGCGGGGCCGGGAAGGCCGGGCGGTCACGGTGATTGGCCCAGCGAAGAAGCCCTCGAATGGCCCTGCTGGGCGGGCCGTTCCGCTCATACGGTGACGGGCATGACGCACTCGGTGGACTTCTACTTCGACCCCATCTGCCCCTTCGCCTGGATCACCTCCCGCTGGATCCTGGAGGTGGAGCGGGAACGCGAACTGCGCCTGCGCTTCCGGGTGATGAGCCTGTCCGTGCTCAACGAGGGCCGCGAGGGCCTGCCCGAGCGCTACGAGCGGCTGCTGAGCACCGGCTGGGGCCCGGTACGGGTGTGCGTCGCCGCCGCACGGCACCACGGGGAGCACGTGCTGCGCGAGCTGTACACGGCGCTCGGCACCCGGCTGCACGTGCAGGACCGCCCGGCCTCCGACGAGGTGCTGCGCGAGGCGCTGGCGGAGGCGGGCCTGCCGCCGGAGCTGGCGCAGGCCGCGGGCGGCACCGCGTACGACGAGGAGCTGCGCAGGAGCCACCACGAGGGCATGGACCCGGTCGGGGAGGAGGTCGGGACGCCCACCCTGCACATCGACGGGGCCGCCTTCTTCGGCCCCGTCCTCACCTCGATCCCGCGCGGCGAGGAGGCGGCGCGGCTGTTCGACGGGGTCCGGGCGCTGGCCGGCCACCCCACCTTCTTCGAACTGAAGCGCAGCCGCACCGGCGGCCTCGACTTCGCCTGAGCCGTCCACCTGGCAGGCTTGGCGCATGCGCCCACTGCTCGCCGCGGCCGCGGCCTCCGTCCTCGTCATGGGTCCCCTCGTCGGCAGCGCGGCCGCCGACGACGGGGAGTCCGTGGCCTTCACGATGTCGGACCCGCGGATCACCGAGTCGAGCGGCCTGGTCGCCAGCCGCCTCCACAAGGGCGTCTACTGGACGCACAACGACAGCGACGACGGCCCGTACGTCTACGCCGTCGACTCCGCGACCGGCAAGACGGTCGCCACCGTCACCCTGCGCGGCGTGGGCAGCCCGCGCGACGTCGAGGCGATCTCGATGGGCCCGGACGGCGCCCTGTACGTCGGCGACATCGGCGACAACCTCGGCGGCTCCTGGCCGCACGTGTGGATCTACCGCTTCCCGGAGCCGGAACGGCTGACGGACCGGACGGTGACGGCCACGCAGTACACCGTCCAGTACGACGGCGGCCCGCGCAACGCCGAGGCGATGATGGTCGACCCCACGACCGGGCGGGTGTACATCGCGAGCAAGAACGAGGACGGCGGCGCCCTCTACGAGGGCCCGGCGAAGCTCTCCGCGAGCGGCACCAACGTCTTCCGGCGCATCGCGGCCATCCCGCTGTGGATCACCGACGGCGCCTTCTCCCCGGACGGCAGCCGGCTGGTGCTGCGCGGCTACCTCGGCGCCCTGATGTACCGCTGGTCCGACGGCACGGCGCGCCGGATCGACCAGATGCACGTGCCGCTGCAGCGGCAGGGCGAGTCCGTCGCCTTCACCCCGGACGGCCGGGCCCTGATGTACGGCAGCGAGGGCGCGGACAGCGAGGTCTGGCGCGTACCGCTGAACGGGGACGACCTGCCCGACCCGGCCCGCCGTGCCGCCTCCTCCTCCCCCGGGCCGTCGGGGAGTTCCTCGGCGGACGCCGCCGGTTCCGGCGCCGACGAGGCGGTCTCGACACGGCAGTTCGCACTGGGCGCCGTCACCCTGGCCGCGGTCGCCGCGTTGCTGGTGGGGGTGCGCCGGTTGCTGCGCCGGGAGCGCTGAGACGCCCCGGGAACACCGGCGCGGCGGGGCGATCGCCCCGCCCGCCGGCGGTGGTGGCCCCGTGGGGCCCGGGTTCAGAGCCGCTCGACGACGAAGTCGACGCAGGCGGTCAGGGCCTCGACGTCGGCCGGCTCCACGGCCGGGAACATCGCGACGCGCAGCTGGTTGCGGCCCAGCTTGCGGTACGGCTCGGTGTCGACGACGCCGTTGGCGCGCAGCACCTTGGCGATCACCGCCGCGTCGACCTCGTCGTTGAAGTCGATCGTGCCGACGACCTGGGAGCGCTTGGCCGGGTCGGTGACGAACGGGGTGGCGTACTTGGAGTCCTCGGCCCAGGTGTACAGGCGCGAGGAGGAGTCGGCGGTGCGCGCGACGGCCCAGTCCAGACCGCCCTGGCCGTTGATCCACTCCAGCTGGTCGTTCAGCAGGAACAGGGTGGCGAGCGCGGGGGTGTTGTACGTCTGGTTCTTGCCCGAGTTGTCGATCGCGGTCGGCAGGTCGAAGAAGGCCGGGATGTGGCGGCCGGACGCGGCGATCCGCGCGGCGCGCTCCAGCGCGGCCGGGGAGAACGCGGCGATCCACAGCCCGCCGTCGGCGGCGAAGGACTTCTGCGGGGCGAAGTAGTAGACGTCGGTCTCGGCGATGTCGACCGGCAGGCCGCCCGCGCCGGAGGTGGCGTCGACCAGGACGAGGGCGCCCTCGTCGGCGCCGGCCACGCGCCGCAGCGGCATCGCGACACCGGTGGAGGTCTCGTTGTGGGTGAAGGCGTAGACGTCCACGCCGGCCTCGGCGGCCGCCTCGGGGTGCGTGCCCGGGTCCGCGGAGATCACGGTCGGCTCGTCCAGCCACGGCGCCAGCTTGGCCGCCTTGGCGAACTTGGAGGAGAACTCGCCGAAGCTGAGGTGCTGCGACTTGCGCTCGATGAGCCCGTGCGTGGCGATGTCCCAGAAGGCGGTGGAGCCGCCGTTGCCGAGCACCACCTCGTAGCCCTCGGGGAGCGAGAAGAGCTCGCGGATGCCGTCCCGGATCCGGCCGACCAGGTCCTTCACCGGCGCCTGCCGGTGAGAGGTGCCCATCAGCGAGGTGCCGGTGGCGGCCAGGGCGCTGAGCGCCTCGGGCCGCACCTTGGAGGGGCCCGAACCGAATCGTCCGTCGGCGGGCTTGATGTCAGCGGGAATCTGGATCTCGGCCACGTCTCGCAGCGTAGTGCGTGACGACCCGGTTACGGGCTCCGGTCCATCCGGTGAGACATGCGGCGC
The DNA here is from genome assembly GCF_033792805.1 of Streptomyces sp. PA03-1a. Classification (NCBI taxonomy): domain Bacteria; kingdom Bacillati; phylum Actinomycetota; class Actinomycetes; order Kitasatosporales; family Streptomycetaceae; genus Streptomyces; species Streptomyces sp. PA03-1a. The sequence goes on along the minus strand of NZ_JARAVO010000257.1, from coordinate 1,625 downwards.
GGTGGGGCAGGCTGAGGGGCATGGCGGACGATCTGCGGCACGGACTGCGCCGCGAGCTGGAGCGGGCGGTGCGGGGCGAGGTCTCCTTCGACCCGCAGAGCAGGGCGCTGACCACGATGGACGCGTCCAACTACCGGCGCGTTCCGGTGGCCGTGGTCGCGCCGCGCGACGCCGACGACGTGGCCGCGGCGCTCGCCGTGTGCCGGGCGCACGGGGTGCCGGTGGTGCCGCGCGGCGGCGGCACGTCGATCGCCGGGCAGGCGACGGGCACCGGGGTCGTCCTCGACTTCACCCGGCACATGCACCGGATCGTGTCACTCAGCCCCGAGGCGTTGACGGCCCGTGTGCAGCCGGGAGTGGTCCTGGACGACCTGCGGCGCGCCGCCGCCGCGCACGGGCTGACCTTCGGCCCCGATCCGTCCACCCACAGCCGCTGCACCCTCGGCGGCATGATCGGCAACAACGCGTGCGGCCCCCACTCCGTCGCCTGGGGCACCACCGCCGACAACGTCCGGGCCCTGGAGTGCCTCACCTACGACGGCGAGCCGCTGCGCACCGCCGACCCGCTCCGCGCCGACCTGCGGGAACTGGTGGACGGCCATCTCGCCCTGCTGCGCACCGGCTATCCGCAGCAGCTCCCCCGCCGCATCTCCGGCTACGCCCTCGACGCCCTGCTCCCCGAACGCGGCCGGGACCTGGCCCGGGCCCTGACCGGCAGCGAGGGCACGCTCGCGGTGCTCACAGAGGCCGAGGTCCGGCTGGTGCCCGCGCCCCCGGTGCGCGTCCTGGTGGTCCTCGGCTACCCGGACGAAGGCGCCGCCGCCGACGCCGCGAACGGCCTGCTGCCGTACGGCCCGCTGACGGTGGAGGGCATGGCCGCCGACCTGGTGGGCGGCGAGGCCGCCGGGCTGCTGCCGCGGGGCGGCGCGTGGCTCTTCGTCGAGATGCACGGCACCGGCGAGGCGGAGGCGCTGCGGCGGCTCGCCGACGCGGGCGACTCGGTCGTCGTGACCGACCCCGTCGCGCAGCGCAGGCTGTGGCGGATCCGCGAGGAGGCCGCCGGCACCGCCACCCGGACACCCGGGGGCGCGGAGGCCTGGCCCGGCTGGGAGGACTGCGCGGTGCCCCCGGCGCGGCTCGGCGCCTACCTGCGCGAATTCCGCGCGCTGCTGCGCGAGCACGGCCTGCACGGCACCCCCTACGGGCACTTCGGCGACGGCTGCATCCACGTGCGCATCGACTTCGACCTGCTCGGCGCGGCCGGTGTGGCCCGCTTCCGGCGCTTCTCCGAGGACGTCGCGGAGCTCGTCGTCGCCCACGGCGGCTCGCTGTCCGGGGAGCACGGCGACGGGCAGGCCCGCGCGGAGCTGCTGCCCAGGATGTACGGCGACGAACTGGTCGCCCTCTTCGGCCGGTTCAAGGACGCACTGGACCCCGCGGGCGGCCTCAACCCCGGCATGCTGGTGCGGCCCGAACCGCTCGACGCCCACCTGCGCTTCGCCGTCCTGCCGCACCGGCCGGTCGACGTCGCCTTCGGCTACCCCCACGACGGAGGGGACTTCTCGGCGGCGGTGCGCCGCTGCGTCGGCGTCGCCAAGTGCCGTGACACGGGCGGGGGTCCGGGG
>NZ_JARAVO010000256.1:0-13198 GCF_033792805.1 Streptomyces sp. PA03-1a | reverse complement strand
CCCCCCCCTTCCGTCGGCACCCGGACCGGCCGGGCGGGGCGGCCCCACCGCCCCGGCCTGCGGCACCTGCTCCCCCTCGGGCTGCGCGTCCTCCTGGGCAGCGCCCTGGCGGGGTGGGGATCGATGGCCCTGGGCGTGGACCGGCCGTACTGGGCCGTGGTGACCGCCGCGGCCGTCTTCGCGGCCAACACCACCCTGTCGTGGCACCGCGCGCTGCAGCGGGTGCTCGGCAACCTCCTGGGCGTGCTGCTGTTCACCGTCCTGGTGCCGTTCACGGCCACCGGGGCCGTGACCCTCATCGTGACCGCGCTGGCCTGCAATGTCGCGGCCGAGGCGACCATCGCGCGCAACTACTGGATCGCCAGCGCCTTCGTGACGCCCATGGCCATGATCATGACCGAGTTCGCGGGCGCGCAGCCGGCCGGCCGGCTGGTGGCCGACCGCTGGCTGGACACCCTCGTCGGCGCCGCCGCCGGGCTGCTCGCCTGCTTCGCCGTGCCGAACCGCCGGGCGGGCCACCGGGTGGGCGCCGCGCTGCGGCGCCTGGAGCACGAGCTCGCCGCGCCCGTCGCCCGCGAGGCCCGGCTCGTGGCCGCCCTCCTGGAGCTGCGCGAGGCCGCCGACACCGCCTCCGGCGAGTGGTGGAGCCGGGCCCTGCCCGAGCGCCGGATCGCCGCCGCGGAGGACCGCGGCCACCTGATGCTGGCAGGTCGGCGCGGGGACGGCCGGTCCGTCACCGTGCCGTGACGACGCGTACGATCATGCGCACGCCGCCGGAGCCGCCGGCGTACGGAGGAAGGACAACCCGCGTGGAGGACGCCGTCGCGACGGTGCTGCGCCAGTGGCAGGACGTCTACCCGGACCTGGACTTCGGGCCGGTCGCCGTGATCGGCAGGCTGAACCGCTGCGCCGCACTGCTGCAGCAGGTCACCGAGACGCCCCTGGGTCGCGAAGGCCTCACCCGCCCCGAGTACGACATCCTCATCGCCCTGCGCCGCGTCGGCGGCGAGCTGACGCCGGGCCGGCTGGCCCGGGAGACCTTCGCCTCGGGCGCCGCGGTCACCAAGCGGATCAAGCTGTTGGAGGAGCGCGCCCTGGTCGCCCGCCGCCCGGACAGTCGCGACCGCCGGGTCTCCCACCTGCGGCTGACCGAGGAGGGCCGCACGCTCGTCGACCGCGTCCTGCCCGAGCAGCTCGCCTACGAGACGGGGCTGCTGTCCGGGCTCCCGGAGGGCCGCCGCGAGGAGCTGGCGGGCATCCTCGGCGAGCTCCTGCTGCTGCTCGAAGGCCGCTTGGGAGCGCTTTCCGGGTGAAGCGGGCGGCCCGCGGACCCACGGCACCGGCACTTCAGCGAGCGCACATCTGCGCGCTCCGCCAAGGACACGCCAAGGCAAGGCCGCGACGGGACAGATAAGGGTGTCCCCGTCCCCCTGACCAGGGAATCGCGCCATGACCGCTTCGTACGAACTCGCTCCCGTCGTCGACACCCCGACCGACCGCCCCCGCTATTCGGTGAGCCTCGCCCAGGACGAGGCGGAGGTGCGGGCCGCACAGCGTCTGCGGCACCAGGTGTTCGCCGGGGAGATGGGGGCCGTGCTGGACACGCCCGAGCCGGGCCTGGACGTCGACGCCCTCGACGCCTTCTGCGACCACCTGCTGGTGAAGGACGACCGCACCGGCGAGGTCGTCGGCACCTACCGGCTGCTCACCCCCGCCAACGCCCGACGCGCGGGCCGCACCTACTCCGAGTCCGAGTTCGACCTGACCCGGCTCGCGCCGATCCAGCACGACATGGTCGAGGTGGGCCGCTCGTGCGTGCACGCCGACCACCGTGACGGGGCCGTCGTCGCGCTGATGTGGGGCGGCATCACCCGCTACATGGCGACCACCGGCCACAACTGGGTCGCCGGCTGCTGCTCGGTGCCGCTCACCGACGGCGGCGCGCTGGCCGCGGGCGTGTGGGACCGGGTCTCCGCCAAGAACATGGCCCCCGAGGAGTACCTGGTCTCCCCGCGCCGCCCCTGGGACCCGGCGGGCATCGTCCGCCCGGCCCGTACCACGCTGCCCGCGCTGCTCCGTGGCTACCTGCGGCTGGGCGCCTGGGTGTGCGGCGAGCCCGCCTACGACCCGGACTTCGGCGTCGCCGACCTGTTCATCCTGCTCTCGCTGGAGCGCACCGACGAGCGCTACCTGCGCCACTTCGGCGCCATCGGCTCGCTCGGATCGGTCTGAGATGGCCGCGGCGTGGTGGTCGCCGGTCGCCCCCTGCTCCCCGCAGGCGTGCGTGACCGGTGACGGTCAGGTGGTGGGCCGGGTCCGGCGGCTGCTGCGGTACGCCGCCGCGCTGGTGGTGCTGCTCACCGGCGTCGTGCTCTCGGTGCCGGTCGGCGCGCTGTGCGGCCCGGCGGGACGCGAGCGGCTGATCCGGCGCTGGACCCGCTCGGTGGCGGCGGCCTTCGGCGTCCGGGTGCGGCTGCCCGAGCCGGCGCCGCGGGAGCCGGGCCGCGGCCTGCTGGTGGTCTCCAACCACGTGTCGTGGCTGGACATCCTGCTGATCGCCGCGGTCTTCCCGGGCCGCAACGTCGCCAAGCGGGAGATCCGCGACTGGCCGGTGATCGGGCGGCTGTGCGTGCGCGGCCGCACGATCTTCATCGACCGGGAACGGATCCGCGCGCTGCCGGACACGGTGGCGGAGGTCGCGGCGGCGCTGCGCTCGGGCGCGACGGTGGTGGCCTTCCCGGAGGGCAGCACCTGGTGCGGCCGTGAGGAAGGCCGGTACCGCCGGGCGCTGTTCCAGGCCGCGCTGGACGCCGGCGCCGACGTGCAGCCGCTGCTCATCCGCTACCGGCACGCCGACGGGAGGCCCAGCACCGAGGCGGCGTTCCTCGGCGAGGACACCCTGATGGACTCGGTGCGCCGGGTGGTGGCGGCCCGCGGACTCACCGCGGAGGTGACGGCGTTCCCCCGCATCGCGGCCGGCTCGCTCCCGGACCGGCGTGCGCTCGCGGCCGCCGCCCGCCACGCCTTGGTCGCCCCCGCGCCGAGCGCGGCCGTACCGGTCCAGGCCGGTCCCCGCCAGCGCGGGACGGACGTCCGGATCGGGTCGCCCGCCCGCCGGCCGGGCGACCGGGTCGTGGGGCTTCCCGGCTGACGCCCCGTCACCGGACCGCGCCCGCCGGCAGCCGCCCACGGCGCGCCGCCGGGCGCGGTCCGGCCGCACTGGGCCCTCTTGTGACCACCCTCTCGAGTTCACAACAATGTCCATGCCAAAACCGAAAGAACTTCGGTCTCGAGAGGACCCCCCACATGAAACGACCTCTCAGAGGAGTCTTCGCGGCTGCCCTTGCGGCCCTCGCCGCGATCGCGTCCCTCGGGCTGTCCGCAGCCCCCGCCTCGGCGGCCGGCCGGCACGCCGCGGCCGCACCGGACGCCAGGGCCGCCGTCACCGTCGACTTCGCCGGGACGGTGTCGCTCAGCAACTGCTCCGGGTCGCTCATCCGCTTCCCGGGCTCCGCTTCCACCGACCCCGCCCTGGTGCTCTCCAACGGGCACTGCCTGACCAGCGGCTTCCTCGACGCCGGCGAGGTGCTGGTCAACCAGACGTCGACACGCACCTTCGGCCTGCTCAACTCCTCCGGCCGCTCGGTCGCCACGCTGCGCGCCACCAAGCTGGCGTACGCGACCATGACCGACACCGACATCTCGGTGTACCAGCTGAACCGCACCTACGCGCAGATCCAGTCCTCCTACGGGATCTCCGCGCTGGAGGTCTCCGGTACGCACCCGGTTCAGGGCACGGCCATCAAGGTCGTCTCCGGCTACTGGAAGACCATCTACAGCTGCAGCATCGACGGCTTCGTCCACCTCCTCAAGGAGGGCGACTGGACCTGGAAGGACTCGGTCCGCTACACCTCCTCGTGCAACACCATCGGCGGCACCTCGGGGTCGCCCGTCATCGACACCACGACCGGCAAGGTCGTCGCCATCAACAACACGGGGAACGAGGACGGCGGCCGCTGCACCCTCAACAACCCCTGCGAGGTGGCCGAGAACGGCACCGTCACCGTCCGCCAGGGCATCAACTACGCCGAGCAGACCTACGGGATCGGCACGTGCGTGACCACGGGCAACCGGTTCGACCTGACCCTGCCGGGATGCCTGCTCCCCAAGCCGTGACCGCGGTTCAGCGCCGGTACATCGCGTCGATCTCGGCGGCGTAGGCCTCCTCGACCGCCCGGCGCCTGAGCTTGCGGGAGGGGGTGACCAGCCCCCGCTCCTCCGTGAACGAGGCGGCCAGCACGCGGAACGAACGGATCGACTCCGCCTTCGACACCCGCGTGTTGGCCGCCGACACCGCCCGCCGCACCTCGGTCTCCAGCTCCGGGTCGCGAACCAGCTCCTGCAACCCGGCTTCGGCCTTGCCGCGCAGCCTCAGCCACTGGGTCGTCGCCTCGGTGTCCAGGGTCACCAGGGCCGTCACGTAGGGCCGGTCGTTGCCGATGACCAGGCAGTGCTCGACCAGCGGATGCTCGCGGACGCGTTCCTCCAGGACGGCAGGGGAGAGGTTCTTGCCGCTGGTGGTGACGATGATCTCCTTCTTGCGGCCGGTGATCGTCAGGTAGCCGTGCTCGTCGAGGAAGCCGATGTCGCCGGTGTGCAGCCAGCCGTCGCGCAGGGCCTGCGCCGTGGCCCCGGGGTCGCCGAGGTATCCGGAGAAGACGGCCGGGCCGCGCAGCAGGATCTCGCCCTCGTCCGAGATCCGCACGTCCGTGCCGGGCACGGGGAGGCCGACCGTGCCGTAGCGCACCCGCCCGGGCGGGTTGGCGGTGGCGGCCGAGGTGGACTCGGTGAGTCCGTAGCCCTCGTACACCGTGACCCCCGCGCCCTCCAGGAACAGCCCGAGCCGCCGCCCCATGGTGGAGCCGCCGCTCACCGCGTTGCGGACCCGGCCGCCCAGCGCCTCGCGGACCTTGGCGTACACCATCCGGTCGTAGACGCGGTGCAGCACGCGCAGCGCCGCGCTCGGTCCCGGGCCGGTGCCCAGCGCACGGCGCTCGCGGGCCTCGGCGAAGCGCACGGCCACGTCGACGGCCTTGTCGAACACACCCAGGTGGCCGGCCTCCTCCGCCTTGTCGCGCGCGGCGTTGAAGACCTTCTCGAAGACGTACGGCACGGCGAGCACGAACGTCGGCCGGAACAGCGCCAGGTCGGGCAGGAGCTCGGCGGCCGTCATCTCCGGCTGGTGCCCCAGGCGCACCCTCGCCCGCACCGCCGCCACCTGGATCATGCGGCCGAAGACGTGGGCCAGCGGCAGGAAGAGCAGCACGGACGGCTGCGCGGAGGTGCCGCTGTCGAAGACCGGCCGCCAGCCGGCGATGAGGTTGTCGGTCTGGCACATGAAGTTGCCGTGGGTCAGGACGCAGCCCCGCGGGCGTCCGGTGGTGCCCGAGGTGTAGATCACGGTGGCGACGGCGTCGGGCGTGACGGCGAGCCGGTGCCGGTGGACCACGTCGTCGGAGATCCGCTCCCCGTCGGCCACCAGCTGCTTCACCGCCCCGGAGTCCAGCTGCCAGACGCGGGTCACGGCGGGCAGCCGGTCGATCACCGAGCCCAGCGTCATGGCGTGGTCCTCGTGCTCCAGGACGCAGCCGACGGCGCCGGTGTCGTGGAGGATCCAGCGCAGCTGCTCGGCCGAGGAGGTCGGGTAGACGGGCACCGGCTGCGCCCCGATGGTCCACAGCGCGAAGTCGAAGAGCGTCCACTCGTACCGGGTGCGCGACATGATCCCCACCCGGTCCCCGAACCGCACCCCGTGCGCGAGCAGCCCCTTGGCCAGGGCCGTCACCTCGTCGCGGAACTCGGCCGTGGTCACGTCCCGCCAGCGGCCGTCCTCCTTGCGGCCCAGCCGCACCTCGTCCGGAGCCTGCGCCGCGGTCTCGAACACCACGTCGGCCAGGCCGCCGGCGAGGGTGGCCGGGACCAGCGCGGGCAGACTGAATTCGCGCACGCGGGCACCTCGTGGGGGGTTGGAGCGGGCGGAGAAGCGTAACGTAACGGATCTCTCACGCACTGTCGGCCCGCGGCCGGGTCGCTGTCCCGGTTCTTCACCAAACCTCCCCCGGCGAGAGATCATGGATGCAGGAGGTGACCTCCATGACCACCAGGATCCGACTCCACGGCGGCCCCGGGGACGGTCTCACCCTCGGCATCGCACTGGGAGCCGGGGGGCAGCCCCCCGATGGCATCCTGTACGACCCGCTGGCCATCAGCGTGCAGGACGCGGGGGCGCACCAGGCGTGGCCGGACAGCGCCGCGTACTACAAGCGCCTCGAGCACATGGCCGACGAGCCGTGGGACTACGCGTACGAGAGCGAGGCCACCGCCCCCCTGGAGTGACCCGCCGGCACACCGCGGACCGTCCCGGGGCCGCCCCCCGGCCGCCGGCTGCGGCCGCCGGGGACGCACGGGCGAAAGCCGCCGTTTTGGCCGGGCGCCCCGGCCTCCGTAGAGTTCCGCAGGACACCAGTGGGAACACACGATCCAGGGAACGACGGCGGGCATGACGGCGACCGAGAACGAGCAGAGCACGGCAACGGCCTGGGAGGGCGTCCCGGGCATCGACCCGGCGCGCCTGGAGCTGTGCCTCAGCGTGCTCAGGGAGCTCGACGAGCTGCCGATCGACCACCCCGACGCGGTCACCGTGCGCAAGGCCACGGCCGGCATCTACCGGATGGTGAAGCAGCGCCGCCGGCAGGACCGGCGGGCCGCCAAGACCGCCCACGACAAGATGGTCACCGAGTCCACCGCGACCGGCTCCGCCGAGCGGATCGACGACGAGACCCAGGGGCTGCTGCCCTCCTCGTCCACGACCGGTGCGATCGCGGGCATCCTGCGGCGGCCGCGCTCCTGCTACGTGTGCAAGGGGCGCTACGTCGAGGTCGACGCCTTCTACCACCAGCTGTGCCGGGAGTGCGCGGCCGCCAACCGTGCCCGGCGCGACGCGCGCACCGACCTGACCGGCCGCCGCGCGCTGCTCACCGGCGGCCGGGCCAAGATCGGCATGTACATCGCGCTGCGGCTGCTGCGCGACGGCGCCCACACCACCGTCACCACGCGCTTCCCCGCGGACGCCATCCGGCGCTTCAAGGCGATGCCGGACAGCGAGGAGTGGATCCACCGCCTCAAGATCGTGGGGATCGACCTCCGCGACCCGGCCCAGGTCGTCGCGCTCGCCGACTCGGTGGCCGCCGAGGGCCCCCTGGACATCCTGATCAACAACGCGGCGCAGACCGTGCGCCGCTCCCCCGCCGCCTACGCGGAACTGGTGGCCGCCGAGTCCGCCCCGCTCCCGGCCGGGGCGCTGCCCGCCTCGGAGGTCTTCGGGGCCTTCGGCAGCGGTGCCCAGCCCGCGCTGCCCGCCCCCCGTGCGGAGCTGTCGGCCCGGGCCCAGGAGGTCACGGACCTGGCGCTGGTGAGCGGTTCGGCCTCGCTCGCCCGGATCGAGGCCGGCACGGCGATCGACGCCGGCGGGCTGGTCCCCGACCTCGACGCGGCGAACAGCTGGAGCCGGGCCGTGGGCGAGGTCGACCCGGTCGAGATGCTCGAAGTGCAGCTGTGCAACGAGACCGCGCCATTCATCCTGGTCAGCAGGTTGCGCCCGGCGATGGCGGCCGCCGCCGCCCGCCGCAAGTACGTCGTGAACGTCTCCGCGATGGAGGGCAAGTTCACCCGCGGCTACAAGGGCGCGGGCCATCCGCACACCAACATGGCGAAGGCCGCGCTCAACATGCTGACCCGCACCAGCGCGCGCGAGATGCTGGAGACCGACGGCATCCTGATGACCAGCGTCGACACCGGCTGGATCACCGACGAGCGGCCCCACCCGGACAAGATGCGCCTCGCCGAAGAGGGATTCCACGCCCCGCTGGACCTCATCGACGGCGCGGCCCGGGTGTACGACCCGATCGTCCGCGGCGAGCAGGGCGAGGACCTGCACGGGGTGTTCCTCAAGGACTACGCGCCGACCGAGTGGTGAGAGCCCCGGCACCGTCCCTCAGGGCCATGTGACGGCCCGTTGCGGGACAGGTGGGACAGGCGGGGCGGCCGGTCCGCGGCTACGATCGAACCGTGGCCGAGCGAGGTTTCGCGCCCACCGCGCCCAAGCTCGTGCTCGAGACCGACGGGGACACCCGGATCCTGGTCCCGGGTCGGGAGTACCACGTCGGTCGCGACCCCGACGGTGACGTCGTCCTCGACGACCCCCGGGTGTCGTGGCACCACGCGGTGATCCGGCCCGCGGGCGACAGCTGGATGCTGCACGACCTGGGCAGCACCAACGGCACCTTCGTCAACGGCCGGCAGGTCCGGCAGTGGGGCGTCGGCCCGGGTAGCGTCATCCGCTTCGGGCACGCCGAGCAGGGGCCGTGCGCCCGGCTGAGCAGCGCCGAGGCGCCCACCGGGGTCTACCGGGCGCCGCCGATGGCCTCCCCCGCGGCGACCGGCACCTTCCGCCGCCCGACGTCGGTGCGGTCGCTGCCCGACCGCACGATCCACATCGGGCGCGCCTCCGACAACGACCTGGTCGTCTCGGACCTGCTGGTCTCGCGGCACCACGCCGAACTGCGGTCGCTGCCGGACGGCGGCTACGAGATCGTCGACCTGCACAGCCACAACGGCACCTATCTGGACGGCCAGCGCGTCGAGCGGGCGGTCGTGCACCAGGGCGACATCATCGACGTCGGTCACGCGGTCTTCCGGCTGGTCGGCGACAAGCTGCAGCAGTTCACCGACACCGGCGAGGTCTCGCTCAACGTCCGCGACCTGTCGGTGCGGGTGGACGACGGCGGCAAGGTGCTGCTGGACGACATCAGCTTCCCCGTCGGCGAGAAGTGCCTGCTGGCGGTGGTCGGGCCGAGCGGCTCCGGCAAGTCGACGCTGCTGAACGCACTGACCGGCCTGCGCCCCGCGAACCACGGCACGGTGCTCTACGACGGGCGCGACCTGTACCGCGAGTACGCGGACCTGCGCCAGCGCATCGGCCTCGTCCCGCAGGACGACATCCTGCACCAGCAGCTCCCCGTCGGGCGCGCCCTGTCGTACGCCGCCGAACTCCGCTTTCCCGGCGACACCGCCAAGGAGGAGCGGCAGGCCCGGGTGGACGAGGTGATCGCCGAACTCGGCCTGGAGGCCCGGGTGAAGCAGCCGGTCCACACCCTCTCCGGCGGCCAGCGCAAGCGCGTGAGCGTCGCCCTGGAACTGCTGACCAAGCCCTCGCTGCTCTTCCTGGACGAACCGACCTCCGGCCTGGACCCGGGGATGGACCGTTCGGTGATGACGATGCTGCGCGAGCTCGCCGACGACGGCCGCACGGTCATCGTGGTGACGCACAGCGTGCTCAGCCTGGAGGTCTGCGACCGGTTGCTGGTGATGGCCCCCGGCGGGCGCATGGCCTACTACGGGCCGCCCAGCAAGACCCTCCCCTTCTTCGGCTTCCGGCAGTGGCCGGAAGCCTTCGAGGCCTTCGAGAACGAGGAGAACCGCGACTGGGCGGGCCAGTACGAGGCCTCCCCGCTCTACGACGAGTACGTCGCGGCGGCGCTGGAACCCGCAGGACCGCAGCCCCCGGCGGAGCTCGAACCCCTGGAGCCGCCCAAGCCGCAGGGCTGGGGCGGCCAGTTGTGGACGCTGGTGCGCCGCTACACGGCGTCGCTGGCCGCCGACCGCACCTTCCTGGCGATCATGGTGGCCCTGCCCTTCGTGATGGGCGGGATGGCGCGCGCCCTGGCCGGCGGTGCGCTGGGCCGGAACAACGCGCTCAACGTGCTGCTGATCCTGTGCGTCGGCTCGGTGCTCACCGGGGCCGCCAACGCGGTCCGCGAGCTCGTCAAGGAACGGGTCATCTACCAGCGGGAGCGGGCCGTGGGCCTGTCCCGCTCGGCCTACCTGGCGTCCAAGGTCGTGGTCCTCGGAGTGATCACCGTCGCGCAGGCGGTGGTCCTGACGATGGTCGCCCTCACCGGCGTGCGTCTGAGACCCCAGGGCGGCAGCGGGGTCCTGTTGCCGCCGCTGCTGGAGATCACGCTGGCGGTGGCGCTGCTGGCGTTCACCTCGATGATGCTCGGGCTGCTGATCTCGGCCCTGGTGCGCAAGGAGGAGGTGACCATGCCGCTGCTGGTGCTGATCGCCATCGTGCAGGTCGTCTTCTGCGGTGCCCTGCTGCCCCTGCACGGGGTCCCGGGTCTGGAGCAGTTGTCCTGGCTGGTGCCCTCGCGCTGGGCGCTGGGGGCGATGGCCGCGACGCTGGACCTGCATGCCTTCACACCCAGCAACGTGACGTCGGACCCGCTCTTCCGGCCCGTGCCCTCGATGTGGCTGCTGGACATGGGCATGCTCGTGGTGCTGTCGGTGGCCTTCGGTCTCGTCGTGGTCAGGCTGCTGCGGCAGCACGAGCCGGCCGTCATGCGGAGGTAGGCCTGATGTACGAGCCGGAGTTCGTCCCCACCCATGTCGCCCCGGCGGGCGGACTGCCCACCTGGCGGGCGCCGGACGACTCCAGCCCCTCCGCGGGGCTGGACCCCCTGCTGCCGGTGCGGGTGACCGAGCACCGGGGCGACTGGGCGCGGATCGTGTGCTCCAACGGCTGGTCCGCGTGGGTGGACGGACGGCTGCTGATCACGGTGCCGCAGGGCCCTCCTGCGGCGGGCGGCTCCCCGGCGCGCACGGCGGACGCCCGTCCGCTGCTGGGCCGGCTGGTGGAGGCGCTCGGCTCGTACCGGACCTTGGTGCAGGACCTCGCGGCCGGGACGATCGACCTGGAGACCTTCGATCGGGGAACGAGCGGGATGCGGATCGGCGCCGTCGTGGACGGCGACGCCGTCTGGCTCTTCGACGCCGAGCACGACCGCTGGTGCTACTGCGACGGCGCCCGCATGGCGACCTACGCCGCCGCCGAACCGCCCGAGATGCGGCCCGGCGAACCCCCGCCCCCGGCGGAGCCGCCGCTGCGCGACGACGCGTCCCCGACCGAGACCCACCCGATCACCTGGACGGGCGAATCCTGAGGCGGATGCCAGGGCCGACGGCCGGTACTGCCCGGGCCACGCGCCGATGCCCAGGACACAGCCGTCGCCACCGCGGCAACGGCCGGCTCGCCCCGGGCCAGGATGGAAGCGGCCCGGCCGGCTGCCACGCCCCACAGCGCGGCGATGCCGGCCGCGGCCCCCCACGCGACGGCGCCCGGATCGCCACCCGCAGAGCCCGAACCGGCCCCGGCCCGGCAGACCTGCCGCCGGACGGCCCGCAGCATGGCACGAACCCGTCGGATCACCCGGACGGGCAAACCTCCGCCTTGGACGGGGCCGCCGCCGGGGCAGGCGTCAGCGGGACGGGCCGGTGCCAGGATGCGGGCGGCCATGCTGCCGAGCAGGTGTGCCGCCACGCCCGGCAGCCCGGAATGCCAGCCGCGGCTCCGCACGCGACGGCGCCCGAACTGCCACCCGCAGGCCGGCCCCGGCCCGGCAGACGTGCCGCCGCGAGAACCCCGGCACGGACCCGTCCCCCACCCGGACGGACAACCCCGAGGGGCCGCCCGGCACGGCCTCAGGTCGCCTTGCGACCACGCGTTGACCGCGGTCGCGGTCCGCCGAGCAACCGGGCGCAGCCCGCCGCGACGGCCTCAGCGGGCCGGAGCGCCCGGGCGGGCGGTGCGGGCGCGGGCGAGCAGGTGGACGGCCATGCTGCCGAGCAGGCCTGCCGCCGCACCCCGCAGCGCGGCGATGCCGGCCGCGGCCCCCCCCACGCGACGCTCAGCGGGCCGCAGCGTCCCGGCGGGCGGTGCGGCCGCGGGCCAGCAGGTGGACGGCCATGCTGCCGAGCAGGCCTGCGGCCACGCCCCACAGCGCGGCGATGCCGATCGCGGGGAGCAGGTTCGGGAGCAGCACGATGGAACCGCCGAGGCCGCCGGTGTCGGACGGGTCGCCGATGCCGAACAGCGACAGGCCGTAGTGCGCGTCGATCCGGGTGAGCACGCCGATCAGCAGCATGGCCGCCGCGGACGCCACCCCCAGGTGGACGGCGTTGCGCACGTGCCCCGTGCCGGGTCGCGCGCGCCAAGCGGTGGCCCAGCCCGCGCCCAGCATGGCGACGGCGGCGGCGACCACCAGCCACCAGGCCCTGCCGTCGTGCTCGGAGAGCGACGCGAGGTCGAGGGTGGCCTCCCCGTCCCCGCTGCGCAGCACGGCGGCCAGGGCCTCCGGCATCGGCACACCCAGCGCCCCCTGCACGCTGCCGTGCCATGAGGCGCCCATACCGAGACCGAGGGCGAGCCATGCCACGTTCGGCAGGCCGAGGAAGACGACGGCGAAGCTGTCCGCGGGCTCCGCGCGCGTCGAGGCGGTGACCACCGCGACCACGGCGCCGCCGACCACGTAGGCGAGCAGGACGCCCACCATGGCGCGGGCGGCCGGCCGGACGACGGTGTGCACGGGCACCAGCCGGGAGGGCAGGGGCGCCCGCCGTGACACGGCGAAGGCCAGGAGGAGGACGACGGCCAGCCAGAGCAGCCCGGCGACGACCGTGACCGGGACGTCGGCGCGGAAACCGACGGTGGGGGTGATGCCCAACAGGTCGCCGAGGTCGTTGAGGAACTCCTCGCCCGTGGAGATGGTGAAGGTGTGGCGTGCGCCGAGGGCGATCAGCAGCGTGACGAGGGCCCACAGCACGCCCGTCCGGACGAAGAGCCACAGCAGCCGGTCCCCGGCCACCACCGCGTGCCGGCGCAGCGGCCGTACGACCACGTAGGCGGTGACGAGGGCTCCGGCCAGGGCGACGGACAGCGGGAAGACGGTCACCGCCGCGTCCGACCGGGCGATGGTGCCCGCGCCGCCCTCCAGGCCGACCCGGCCCCCGACGGCCATGACCACGGTGGCGGCGATGACGGGCAGGAAGGCGCCCTGCGGCAGCTCGGAGGCCCCCGCGAGCCACAGGCCCAGGGCCGCCACGACCACCATGACGGCGTACCCGGCCACGACCGCGGCGAGTGCGTGCAGCCAGCCGTGGGTGGGCCCCGGGGCCGGGTGCGGGGCGGAGGGCGGATGCCGGGTCACGGTGTCAGGCTAAGCAGCCCCGCGGCAGCCCGCCCGTCCGGAATGTCCCGGCTTGCGGCCCGGCCGGAGGGTGGACGGAGAATGCGGGGTGACCT
>NZ_JARAVO010000255.1:0-13299 GCF_033792805.1 Streptomyces sp. PA03-1a | reverse complement strand
GCCCTGAACGCCTGCGACGTGGCGGGCGGGCCCGCCACGTCGCAGGCGTTCAGGGCGAGTCCGGGAGGCGCACCTCGTACGCCAGGGCGTCGCCGGCCGCCGGGACGCGTTCCACCGCCGCCGCGCGGGCCGCGGCGCGGACGTCGTCCTCGGTCAGGGCGAGGAGCGACAGCTGCGGGGCCGGGCCGGTGACGACGAGCCGGGCGACCTCCGCCCGCATCGACAGCCGCGCCTCGGACTTGGCCTTGCGGACCGCGGTGATCGCGTCGCGGGCGGTGGCCAGGACGCGCGGGTCGCCGTCGCCGGCGAGCGCCCGCAGGGCGTCCGCGTCGGGCCATTCGGCGCGGTGGACCGAGCCCTCGCGCCACCACGACCAGACCTCCTCGGTGACGAACGGCAGGAAGGGCGCGAACAGCCGCAGCAGGACCGACAGGGCGGTGGACAGCGTCGCGAGGGCGGAGGTGTCGCCGTCGTACGCGCGGCCCTTGACCAGTTCGACGTAGTCGTCGCAGAAGTCCCAGAAGAAGGACTCCACGCGTTCCAGGGCGCGGGCGTGGTCGAAGTCCTCCAGGGCGTCGGTGGCGGCGCGGACGGTCGACGCGAGGGCCGCGAGGAGGGCGCGGTCCAGCGGCGCGGCGACCGCCGGTGCGGCGCCGTCCACGACCGCGCCGGAGGTGACCGCGCCGGAGGTGACAACGAAGCGGCCGACGTTGAGGACCTTGGTGGCCAGGCGGCGGCCGATCTTCATCTGCCCGGTGTCGAAGGCGGTGTCCGTGCCCGGCCGGGCGGCGGCCGCCCAGTAGCGGACGGCGTCGGAGCCGTGCTGCTCCAGCAGGTCGCCCGGGGTGACCGCCTTGCCCCGGGACTTGGACATCTTCTTGCGGTCCGGGTCGAGGATCCAGCCGGAGATCGCGGCGTGCCGCCACGGCAGCACGCCCTGCTCGGCGTGGGCGCGGACGATGCTGCCGAACAGCCAGGTGCGGATGATCTCGTGGGCCTGCGGCCGCAGGTCCATCGGGAAGACCTTGGCGAACAGTTCGTCGTCGGTGCCCCATCCGGCGGCGATCTGCGGGGTGAGCGACGACGTCGCCCAGGTGTCCATGACGTCCGGGTCGCCGGTGAACCCGCCGGGCGCGCCGCGCTGCTCCTCGCGGTAGCCGTCGGGGACGTCGGTGCCGGGGTCGACGGGCAGCGCCGACTCGTCGGGGACCAGCGGCCTGCCGTGGACGGGCTCGCCGGCCTCGTCGAGCGGGTACCAGACGGGGACGGGGACGCCGAAGTACCGCTGGCGGCTGATCAGCCAGTCGCCGTTGAGCCCTTCGACCCAGCTCTCGTAGCGGACGCGCATGTGCTCCGGGTGCCAGCGCAGTTCGCGGCCCCGCTCCAGCAGCCGGTCGCGCAGGGCCTCGTCGCGGCCGCCGTTGCGCAGGTACCACTGGCGGGTGGTGACGATCTCCAGCGGCCGGTCGCCCTTCTCGTAGAACTTGACGGCGTGGACGACCGGTTCGGGCTCGCCCTCCAGGTCGCCGCGCTCGCGCAGCATCCCCACCAG
Source organism: Streptomyces sp. PA03-1a (assembly GCF_033792805.1). Taxonomy (NCBI): domain Bacteria; kingdom Bacillati; phylum Actinomycetota; class Actinomycetes; order Kitasatosporales; family Streptomycetaceae; genus Streptomyces; species Streptomyces sp. PA03-1a. Next base: position 11,747 of record NZ_JARAVO010000255.1, on the reverse strand, counting down.
CCGCTCGCGGCCGGTGTGCGCGGTGGCGCCGGCCAGCTCTCCGTACGCCTCACGGGCCTGCGCCGTCCGCAGGGCGGCCGGCGGCGCGGGCAGGAAGCGTCCGTCGCGGCCGAGGACCGGGCGGGTGGGCAGCCGCAGTTCGCGCCACCAGGTGACGTCGGTGGTGTCGCCGAAGGTGCAGATCATGGCGATGCCGGTGCCCTTGTCCGGGTCGGCGAGCCGGTGGGCGTGGACGGGGACCTCGACGCCGAAGACCGGGGTCGTGACGCTCGTGCCGATCAGCTCCCGGTAACGCTCGTCGTCGGGGTGCGCGACCAGGGCGACGCAGGCGGGGAGGAGTTCCGGCCGGGTGGTGGCGACGACGACCCGGCCGCCGCCGGGGCGGTGGAAGGCCAGCCGGTGGTAGGCGCCGGGCCGTTCGCGGTCCTCCAGCTCCGCCTGGGCGACGGCGGTGCGGAAGGTGGTGTCCCACAGGGTGGGTGCCTCGGCCGTGTAGGCCTCGCCGCGCGCCAGGTTGCGCAGGAAGGCGCGCTGGGAGGCGGCGCGCGAACGGGCGCCGACGGTCTGGTACGTGAGCGTCCAGTCGACCGACAGGCCCAGGCGGCGCCAGAGTTGCTCGAAGGCCTTCTCGTCCTCGGCGGTGAGGGCCTCGCACAGTTCGATGAAGTTCCGCCGCGAGACGGACTGCTGGTGACTGCCGGGGCGCTCGGGCGGGGTGAAGCCGGGGTCGTACGGGAGCGAGGGGTCGCAGCGGACCCCGTGGTGGTTCTGGACCCGGCGCTCGGTGGGCAGGCCGTTGTCGTCCCAGCCCATGGGGTAGAAGACGGTCTGCCCGCGCATGCGCCGGTAGCGGGCGACGGTGTCGGTGTGGGTGTACGAGAAGACGTGGCCGATGTGGAGCGATCCGCTGGCCGTGGGCGGCGGGGTGTCGATAGAGAAGATCTCCTCGCGCGGCCGCGACCGGTCGAAGCGGTGTACGCCCGACTCGTCCCAGCGCCGCGACCATTTCGCTTCGAGCCCGTCGAGGGAGGGCTTGCCGGGGACGTCGTGGTGACGGGACGGGAGGTTCATGCCGTCCCATGGTAGGCAAGCGGGCCCCCGCGGCCGACCGATTTACCCGCCCGATCGTTCGTGTCACCGATGATTCGGTAACGGACCTTTTTGCTAGGCTCGGACCATGGGTCCCACGTTTTCCGCGCCCGACTTCACCGGGCTGCTGCAGTACGCCAGCCACGCCATGACGAACCGGCTGGCGGCGGCGCTGGCCGAGGTCGGGCTCACCCCCCGCGGGTACTGCGTGCTGCTGCACGCGCTGCCCGGGGAGCTGACGCAGGCTCAACTGGCCGAGGTCTCCCAGCAGGACAAGACCACGATGGTGGTCACCATGGACGAGCTGGAGCGGGCCGGCCTCGCCGAGCGGCACCCCTCCCCCACGGACCGCCGGGCCCGCATCATCACCGTCACCGCGGCGGGCCGGGAGCTCGTCGACCTCGGCAGGGAGATCACCGCCCGCGTCCACGGCGACCTGCTGGCGGCCCTTCCCCAGGACGAACGGGCGGTCTTCGCCTCCGCGCTGCAGCGGCTGGTGGACGGCCATCTCGCCGCGGGCGCGGATTCCCCGCGTCCGGTACGGCGCGCGCGGCAGTCCCGCAAGTAGGCTCGGAACGTGAGCGACAAGGCGGCTTTCGAGCGGGGCACGGACGGTCCCAAGGTGATCGTGGCGGGACTGGACGGATCGGAGTCGTCGTGGCGCGCCGCGGCGTACGCGGCGGGGCTGGCGCGGCGCCAGAGGGCGCTGCTGGCGATCGTGTACGTGCAGCCGGTCCTGGCGGCGGGGGCCGCCTTCGGCGCGCCGGTCGCGGAGGCGACCGCCGAGATCGCCGACGAGCTCAAGGCGGAGATAGAGAAGGCCGCTTCCCGTTTCCAGTCGGTGTCCAGTCTGCGCTGGGAGTTCCACACCTTCACGGGCGACCCGTTCAGCGGGCTGTCCCAGGCCTCCGACGAGCTCAAGGCCGACGCGGTCGTGGTCGGCGCCTCCGAGAAGGCCGGGCACCGGATCGTGGGCTCGGTGGCGGTGCGGCTGGTCAAGGCGGGCCGCTGGCCGGTGACGGTCGTCCCGTAGGCCCTCGCCCGCCTTGTGCGGTCAGGCCCCGTCGGCGACGTGGATGACGACCTTGCCGCGCCGGTGCTCGTGCTCCAGCGCCTCGTAGGCGGCGCGGGTCTCGGCGAGCGGCACCACGCGGTCGACCCGCGGGGTGAGCTTGCCGCCGTCGATGAGCCGGGAGACCGCCTCCAGGCCCGTCCGGTCCGGCTCGACGACGAAGAAGACGCCACGGGCGCCGTGCGCGCGGGCGCTCTCCTCGTCCGGCGGGGACACGATGCTCACCAGCAGCCCGCCGGGGCGCAGCACCGACCAGGAGCGGTCCTGCGTGGCGCCGCCGACGGCGTCGAAGACGACGTCCACGTCCGCCACCTCGTCCTCGAAGCGGCTGCCGGCGTAGTCGACGACCCGCTCCGCGCCCAGTCCGGCGACGAATCCCGCGTCGCGCGCGGCGGCGGTCGCCGTGACCCGCGCGCCGAGCGCGGCGGCGATCTGGACGGCGAAGGAGCCGACGCCTCCCGCCGCGCCGTGGACCAGCACGTGCCGGCCCGGGGTGACCCCTGCGTGCCGGGCGAGCGCCTGCCAGACGGTGAGCGCGGCGAGCGGGACCGAGGCGGCCGTGTCGTGGTCGAGACGCCGGGGCTTGGCGGCCAGGATGCCCGCGGGGAGGGTGACGAACTCGGCCGCGGCACCGTCGTGGACGAAGGGGATCAGTGCGTAGACGGCGTCCCCGACCCTCGGGGTGATCACCCCGGGGCCCACCCCGGCGACCACGCCGGAGACCTCGTGCGAGGGGATCGTGGGGGTGCGGTCGCGGCCCGAGCCGTCGAAGCTGTCGGTCCAGGTCGCGTCCCAGCCGAGCTCCCCGGCCGTCACGGAGGCCGCCCGCACCGCCACCAGCGCCTCACCCGCGTCCGGCTCGGGCCGGGGCACGGTCTCGTAGCGGAGCTGTTCGGGCCCGCCGCGCCGATGCGCCCGTACGGCGTGCATCGTCGTCACCATCGGCCGCTCCCGTGGGTCGCCCCCGCGTCTGACCGGCGGGGGCGACGGACGTCCCCGCTCCCTCCAGCATCCGGCCCCGCCCGGCTCCCGGCATCCCGTTCCGTGGGGCGACGGGGGGACGCGCCGGGAGGGCGGCGTTCGGAATAGCGCAGCGCTGCCCTCGGTTACGGTCAGTGGGTCCCGACCGACGGCACCCGGAAGCAGGTAAGGGAAGCATGAGCACTGTTGAGCTCACCAAGGACAACTTCGACGAGGTCGTGGGCAACAACGACTTCGTCCTGATCGACTTCTGGGCGTCCTGGTGCGGCCCGTGCCGGATGTTCGCCCCCGTCTACGAGTCGGCCGCGGAGAAGAACACCGACCTCGTGTTCGGCAAGGTCGACACGGAGGCGCAGCCCGAGCTGGCCGCCGCGTTCCAGATCCAGTCCATCCCGACGCTGATGATCATCCGCGACAAGGTGGCCATCTTCTCCCAGCCCGGCGCGCTGCCCGCACCCGCGTTCGAGGACCTGATCAAGCAGGCACGTGACCTGGACATGGACGAGGTCCGCAAGTCCATCGCCGAACAGGGCGCGGACCAGGAGGCCCCGAAGGCCTGACATCTGACGAGGCGTCAGCTATGGTACGGCCGTATGGGGTGCACCATGGCGGAGCTCGTCGAGGGCCAGTGGGGCGATCGGCGCCCCGGGCTGCTGTACGGGGAGCGCAGGCTCAGCCGCCATGACGTGGCGGCCGCTTCCGCCGCCCGCGCCGCGCTCCTGGCCGACCTGCTGCCGCACGGCGCCGAGCCGCACGTCGGGGTGCTCCTGGGCAACGTCCCGGAGTTCCCGCTGTGGCTCGGCGCCGCGGCGTGTGCGGGGGCCGCCGTGGTGGGGGTCAACCCGACCCGGCGCGGTGCGGAACTGGCCCGGGACATCACACACACCGAGTGCGCGCTGCTGGTCACCGAGCGCGCGCACCTGCCCTTGCTGCGCGGTCTCGCGCTCCCCCTCCCCCGGGAGCGGATCCTGGTCGTGGACGACCCGGCGTACGCGGCGCTGCTGCGCCGGTACGAGGACGCCGGTCCGCCGCGCGGCGGCCGGATACGCCCCGGTTCCCGGCTCCTGCTCTACTTCACCTCCGGCTCGACCGGCGCCCCCAAGGCCGTGGTCGTCTCCCAGGGCAGGCTCGCCGACGCGGGAGCCTCCCTCAGCGGCTCCCTGGGCCTCGGACCGGACGACGTCCACTACCTGTGCATGCCGCTCTTCCACGGCAACGCCGTGATGGCCGGCTGGGCACCCGCCCTCGCGGGCGGCGGCGCGGTCGCGCTGCGCCGGTCCTTCTCCGCCTCCCGCTTCCTGCCGGACGTACGCGCCTACGGGGCCACGTACTTCACCTACGTCGGGCGGGCCGTGCAGTACCTGCTCGCCACCCCCGAGCGCCCCGACGACCGCGACCACCGCCTGCGCCGGGGCTTCGGCACCGAGGCCGGGGCGGTCGACGCGGCCCGGTTCGCGGAGCGCTTCGGCGTGCCCCTCACCGAGGGGTACGGCTCCTCCGAAGGCGGAGCCGCCATCCAGCGCTCCCCCGGCACGCCGCCCGGCGCGGTCGGGCGCGCCGCTCCCGGAGCCGACCTCGCCGTGGTGGACCCGGCGACCGGCGCCGAGCGGCCCCGCGCGGTCCTCGACGCGGCGGGGCGGCTGCTCAACGGCGACGAGGCGATCGGCGAGCTCGTCAACCGCGGGTCCTCCCGCTTCGAGGGGTACTGGCGCAACCCCGAGGCGGTCGCCGCGCGCACCCGCGACGGCTGGTACTGGACCGGCGACCTCTTCTTCCGGGACACCGAGGGCTGGTTCCACTTCGCGGGCCGCGCCGACGACCGGCTGCGCGTGGACGGCGAGAACCTCGCCGCCGCCGTCGTGGAGAACGTCCTGGCCCGCTTCCCCGCCGCCGCGGCCGTCGCCGTGTACGCCGTCCCCGACCCCGTCTCGGGCGACCAGGTGATGGCGGCCCTGGCCCTCCGCGAGGGCGCCGCCTTCGACCCCGGCGCCTTCGCCGCGTTCCTGGCGGCGCAGGCGGACCTCAGCACGAAGTCGGCCCCCCGCTTCGTACGGGTCGTGCCGCGCATGCCGGTCACCGCCACCAACAAGGTGCGGCGCGCCGCCCTGCGCCGTGAGGGCTTCCGCTGTCCCGACCCCGTGTGGTGGTCCCCGCCCGGCGAGGGACCCTGCGGCGCGGCGTACCGCCGCTTCACCGCCGCGGACCTCGCCTCGCTGCTGGAGCGCTACCGCACCCAGGACCGCGCCGGGCTCCTGGACCGCTGAGCCCACCGCCCGGACCCGCACCCTCGGGCAGCCGTTTCATGCCGGTCCGTCCGGGAACACGCACCCCATGCGCCACGACCAGCTCCGGCCGCCGCGCCGGGCACTGCGCACGGGAACGGGCCCTACGTGACCGCCGGCCGGAGTACGGAGAACGCCCGGGACGTGCGGGACGCCCGGGCGACGGTGCGGGCGCTGCTGGCGGCGCACGGCGAGACGTACGCCATGGAGGCGGGCATCCGGTTGCGCGACACCCCGCAACCGCTCTACCAGTTGCTCGTCCTCGCGATGCTGCTCGGTGCCCGCATCCGCACGCGGACGGCGATCGCAGCGGCCCGCGCCCTGTTCGCGGCGGGGCTGCGCAACCCCGCCGCGACGGCCGGCGCGACCTGGCAGCGGAGACGGGACGTGCTGGACGAGGGCGGCTACCGCCGGTACGACGAGCGGACCGCGACCCGGCTCGGCGACGCGGCGCAGTTGCTGCTGGACCGGTACGGCGGCGACCTGCGCAAGGCCCGCGCGGCGGCCGACGGGGACGCGGAGCGGCTGTGCCGGCTGCTGCGGGAGGTACCCGGCATCGGCCCGGTCGGGGCGGGCTTCTTCCTGCGGGAGGTGCAGGCGGTGTGGCCGGAATTCGCCCCCGCCTTCGACGGGAAGGTGCTCCAGGGTGCGCAGCGGCTGGAGCTCCCCGGCACGGCCGGCGAGCTGGCGGAGCTGGTCCCGGAGGGCGAGGAGGCCGTCCTGGCCGCGGCGCTGGTGCGCGCCGCGGTGGACCGGAAGATCGTCGGGGAAGTCCTGACATCCACGCTCTGACCTGCACAGACGCGCTTTGGAGATGCGGGCCGCCAGGTCGCGGTCCACGCTTGATTCGGACCGGACGGCAGGGGCCGCCCTCGACTCGGGTGTCATCTGCCGTCCCTCGGCCGTTCGTCCGGGGCGCTCTTGAGCGGCCCGCACCGAAGGGCTTAGGTGGTACGGACACCGCCCGGCCGTGGCCGGGCGGGACACGGAAAGCCGCCTTCGACGGGAGGTCCCGGCCATGCCCGGCACCAGCCAGCGGATGGAGACATCCGAACCGATCACCGAGACAGCAGCGGAGGAACACATCCAGGGCATCTGTTTCAAGACCGGCCCGCCGCGCCGCATAGGCGTGGAACTGGAATGGTTCCTCCACGACCCGCACGACCCGGCCCGCCCGGTGGGACGCGCACGGCTCGGCGCCGCCGTCGCCGCACTGCACGACCTGTACCTCCGCTCCCGGCTCACGACCGAGCCCGGCGGCCAGCTGGAGCTGAGCTCGCTGCCCGCCCCCTCACTCACCGCGTGCGTCAACGCCGCGGCCGCCGACCTCCACTCCGTACGCCACCGGCTCCGCCGGGAGGGCCTGGCCCTGGCGGGCCACGGCCACGACCCCTGGCGCCGGCCCCGCAGGCTGCTGGACGAGCCCCGGTACGCGGCGATGGAGACGTACTTCGACCGCTCAGGACCCGCGGGCCGGTCCATGATGTGCTCCACGGCCTCCGTCCAGGTCTGCCTGGACTCGGGTACGGAGGAGCCGGGCCCCTTCGGACTCGGCAGACGCTGGCTGCTGGCGCACCTGCTGGGCGCGGTCCTGGTCGCGGCGTTCGCCAACTCGCCGCTCAGCGCGGGCCGTCCGACCGGCTGGCGGTCCACGCGGCAGGCGGTGTGGGCCGCCCTGGACCCGGGGCGCACCCTCGCCCCGCCCACCGGGGCCGACCCGCGGACGGCCTGGACCGCCTACGCCCTGGACGCCCCGGTGCTGTGCATCCGCGGCGACCAGGCACCCTGGGCGGTGCCCGACGGGCTCACCTTCCGCGACTGGATCCGTGACGGGTCGTACCGGCCTCCCACCGCCGCCGACCTGGACTACCACCTGTCGACGCTGTTCCCGCCGGTGCGGCCACGCGGCTACCTCGAACTGCGCATGATCGACGCGCAGTCGGGGCGGGACGGCTGGATCGTGCCGCTGGCCGTGGCCGTGGCGCTCTTCGACGACGCCGCCGCCTCCGAGGTCGCCTACCGGGCGGTGAAGCCGCTCGCCGACGCGGCGGGCCGGGACCCGGCGCCGCGCAACCCGCTGTGGCGGCGCGCCGCCCGGCACGGCCTGGCCGACCCCGAACTCCACGCCACCGCCATGACCTGCTTCGCCGCCGCCCGTGAGGCCCTGCCCCGGCTCGGCGCGGACCAGGCCGTCCAGCAGGCGGTGGACGACTTCACCGAGCGCTACGTCCAGCGTGGCCGCTGTCCCGCCGACGACATGCTCGACGCCTTCCTACGCAAGGAGAGCCGCACGTGACCGCACCCGCGCTCGACCCCGAGACCCTGCGCCGGCGGGCGCTGGACGCCCTGACCACCGCGCGCGACCGCACCCGGGCGCTCACCACCTGCGTCGACGACCACGAACTCGCCGCGCAGCACTCCCCGTTGATGTCGCCCCTGGTCTGGGACCTGGCCCACATCGGCAACCAGGAGGAGCAGTGGCTGCTGCGGAACGTCGGCGGCCGTGAGGCCCTCCGCCCCGACATCGACCCGATCTACGACGCCTTCGAGCACCCGCGCTCGGAACGGCCCACGCTGCCGCTGCTGCCGCCCGCGGAGGCGCACGCGTACGCGGCCGAGGTCCGCGGGCGCGTGCTGGACATCCTGGAGCGGGCACCGCTGCACGGCACGCCGCTGACCGACGCGGCCTTCGCCTTCGGCATGATCGCCCAGCACGAACAGCAGCACGACGAGACGATGCTGATCACCCATCAGCTGCGCCGCGGCCCGGCGGCACTGACCGCGCCCCCGCCGCCGCCCGCACCCGCGGACGCGGCGTTCCTGCCGGCCGAGGTTCTGGTCCCCGGCGGTCCGTTCACCATGGGCACCTCGGCCGAGCCGTGGGCGCTGGACAACGAACGTCCCTCGCACGTGCGCGAGGTGGCGCCGTTCTTCATCGACACCGTGCCGGTGAGCAACGGCGCGTACCTCGCCTTCATCGAGGACGGCGGCTATGGGGACGAGCGCTGGTGGACCCCGGCGGGCTGGGCGCACGTCCGCGAGCACGGGCTGTCCGCCCCGTTGTTCTGGCACCGGGAGGGCGGTACGTGGCTGCGCCGCCGCTTCGGGGTGACCGAGCCGGTGCCGCGCGAGGAGCCCGTGCTGCACGTGTGCTGGTACGAGGCCGACGCGTACGCCCGCTGGGCAGGACGCCGGCTGCCCACCGAGACGGAGTGGGAGAAGGCGGCCCGGCACGACCCGGGGAGCGGCCGCTCCCGCCGCTACCCGTGGGGCGACGCCGACCCCGGCCCGGAGCACGCCAACCTCGGGCAGCGGCACCTGCGGCCGGCCCCGGTGGGCAGCTACCCGGCCGGCGCCTCGCCGCTGGGCGTACGGCAGCTGGTCGGCGACGTGTGGGAGTGGACGGCGAGCGACTTCCTGCCCTACCCGGGCTTCGCCCCGTTCCCGTACAAGGAGTACTCGGAGGTCTTCTTCGGCCCCGACCACAAGGTGCTGCGCGGCGGTTCCTTCGCCGTGGACCAGGTGGCCTGCCGGGGCACGTTCCGCAACTGGGACTACCCGATCCGGCGGCAGATCTTCTCCGGTTTCCGCACCGCCCGCGACGCCCGCCCGGAGCAGGTGTGAGCGCCGCCCCGAACAGACGGGGGCGCGGCTGATGTGCCGGCACCTGGCGTACGTCGGGCCGCCCGTCGCGCTCCGCGAACTCGTCATCGACCCGCCGCACTCGCTGTACCGCCAGTCGTGGGCGCCACGCCGGCAGAAGTACGGCACGGTCAACGCCGACGGCTTCGGGCTCGGCTGGTACGCGGACGGGGATCCGCTGCCCGCGCGCTACCGGCGCTCCGGGCCGGTGTGGGACGACCCGTCCTTCGCCGACGTGTGCCGGGTGACGCGCTCCGGAGCGCTGCTCGGCGCGGTCCGCGACATCACGGAGGGCTCGGTGGCCGACGAGTCCGCCGCCGCGCCGTACACGGCGGGCCGCTGGCTGTTCAGCCACAACGGCGCGCTGCGCGGCTGGCCGCACTCGGTCGCCGAGGCGGCCCGCACGCTGCCCCCCGAGGAGCTGCTGACCTTGGAGGCGCGCTGCGACTCCGCCCTGGCCTGGGCGCTGACCCTGCACCGGCTGCGCGCCGGCGCCGCGGCGGACGAGGCGCTCGCCGACACCGTCGGCCGGCTGGCCGCACTGACCCCCGACTCACGGCTCAACTTCCTGCTGACCGATGGCCGGGCGATCGCCGGTACCGCCTGGGGCGACACGCTCTGGTACCTGGACACGCCCGGCCGCTCCCTCGTCGTGGCCTCCGAGCCGTACGACGACAGTCCGCGCTGGACCGAGGTCCCCGACCGCCACCTGCTGTACGGCGATCCCACCGAGGTCCTGCTGATCCCGCTCAAGGAGCCGCACCTGTGAGCCCGTTCACCCTCACCCGCACCCTGCCCGCCGACGCCACCGCGGCCGCGCTGCGCGCCGACGTGGCGTACGGGCTGACCCGCAGCCCCAAGCAGCTCCCGCCCAAGTGGTTCTACGACGCCCGCGGCAGCGAGCTGTTCGAGAAGATCACCCGGCTGCCCGAGTACTACCCGACCCGCGCCGAACGCGAGATCCTGCACGCGAGGGCGCCGGAGATCGCCAAGGCGACCGGCGCCCGCACCCTCGTCGAGCTGGGCTCCGGCTCCTCGGAGAAGACCCGGCTGCTCATCGGCGCGCTGGGCGCACCGCTGACGTACGTGCCGATCGACGTCAGCGAGTCCGCGCTCAGGGGGGCCGGCGACGCCTTGCTCGCCGACCACCGGGAGCTGACCGTGCACGCGCTCGTCGCCGACTTCCAGCACGGCCTGACCCTCCCCGGGACTCCCGGGCCGCGGCTGGTCGCCTTCCTCGGCGGCACGATCGGCAACCTGCTGCCGCAGGAGCGGGCCCGTTTCCTCTCCTCGGTCCGGGCCCTGCTCTCCCAGGGCGACGCGCTGCTGCTCGGCACCGACCTGGTCAAGGACGAGGCGACGCTGGTGGCGGCGTACGACGACGCGCAGGGGGTCACGGCCGCCTTCAACAAGAACGTCCTGTCGGTCATCGACCGCGAGCTCGGCGCGGACTTCCACCCCGACGACTTCGACCACCTCGCCGTGTGGGACCGCGAGCAGGAGTGGATCGAGATGCGTCTGCGGGCGCGCGCGGACGTGACCGTGAAGGTCCCCGCGCTCGACCTGTCCGTGGACTTCGCCCGCGGCGAGGAGATGCGCACCGAGGTCTCCGCCAAGTTCCGCGAGGAGGGCGTGCGGGCCGAGCTGGCCGCCGCCGGTCTCGCCCTGCGGCACTGGTGGACGGACGCCGAGGGGCGGTTCGCGCTGTCGCTGGCGTTCCCCGCCTGATCCGCGCGGGTCCGCGGTGGCCGGTCCCGGAACGGGGCCGGCCACCGCGTTCGTCCCCGGTCCGTCCGGGTCCGTCCGAGCCGGCCGTCCGGGATATCTTTCACGAGTAAAACATCTGCTAAGCTTTCTCGTATGCCCGGTTTCCCCCTCCCCGTCCGCGGCGCCTTCCGGCTCCGCTCCGTCCAGGACCTCTGGCACCGCCGGGCCCTCAGCGTCGTCGTCGCCGTGGGCCTGGTCGAGGTGACGCTGCTGGCCCTGGGGCGGCTGGACCTGGTGCTGTACGCCGCCGGCGGCGGACTGTGCGCCCTGTACGCGCACGGGCTGCCCTTCGCCGCCCGGGCCCGGACGCTCGCCCTGGTCGTCCTGGGCATGGCCGCCGGGGCCGGGGTGGCGCTGGCCACCGCCGCGCTGACCGAGTCGACGCCGGTCCGGGTGGCGGTGGCCGCCCTGCTCGCGGCGGTGCACAAGGTGGTGTGCGACGCGACACGGATCGGGCCGCCCGGGAACGTGATCTTCACCTTCGTGGCGGCGAGCGCGGCCTTCGTCCCGCAGGCCCTCGGGCAGGTGCCCGCACACACCGGGCTGGTGCTGCTCGGCGGGGCCGTCGCCTGGCTGGTGTGCATGGCCCCGGTGCTCGTGCGGCCGCACGCCCCCGAGCGCACCGCCGTCGCGCGGGCCCTGGAGGTCCGGGCCCGCGCGCTGACCGACGGGGGCACCCCCGGCAGCCGGCACGAGGCCACCCTCGCGGTGCACACGGCCTGGCACACCCTGCGGGCGGCCCGGACCACCGTCCATCTGGTGGGCCTGGAGCGGCTGCTGGCACGCGCCGAGGCCGCCGAGCCGGCCGACGCGGACCGGCTCACCGAGTGGGCCCGCACCCTGCGCCGTACCCGTACCCTGCCGGACCCCGGCCCCGCCCGGCCGGTCCGGGTGCCGACGGAAGGGGCGGGGCG
>NZ_JARAVO010000254.1:0-13304 GCF_033792805.1 Streptomyces sp. PA03-1a | reverse complement strand
TTTTTCTTACCAAAGATGGACTACGAGATGTGGGGCGGGTTCGTTGGCTCGGAAAGGTGTAAAAGAGACAGCCACCGCCGGGCCCCCGGCGCACACGACCGGCCCGCTCCCGGGGATCGCGGGCCCCGAGCAGATGCGGGCCCGGCTGGAGGAGACCGGCTACCTGGTCGACGACGGCCTCGCCGTCGCCTGCTACCTGGCGCTGACGCTGCACCGCCCGATCTTCTGCGAGGGTGACGCGGGCGTCGGCAAGACCGCACTGGCGCACGCGCTCGCCGAGGCGCTCGGCGCGCCGCTGATCCGGCTGCAGTGCTACGAGGGCATCGACGCGTCGCAGGCGCTGTACGACTGGGACTTCCCCCGGCAGCTGCTGCACCTGCGGGCGGCCGAGGCGGCGGGCGTCAGCGATCCGGAGACCCTGGAGGGCGAGCTCTACAGCCGGCGGTTCCTGCTGGCGCGGCCGCTGCTGCGGGCCCTGGAGACCAGCCCCTCGGTGCTGCTGGTCGACGAGATCGACCGCGCGGACGACGAGTTCGAGGCCTTCCTGCTGGAACTGCTGTCGGAGTACTCCGTCACCGTCCCCGAACTGGGCACCCTGCGCGCGCAGTCGCCGCCCGTGGTGGTGCTCACCTCCAACCGCACGCGCGAGGTGCACGACGCCCTCAAGCGGCGCTGCCTCTACCACTGGTTCGACCATCCCGGCTTCGAGCGGGAGCTGGCGATCGTACGGCGCAGGCAGCCGCACGTGGCGGCCCGGCTCGCGGCGCAGGTGACGGCCGTGGTGCAGCGCCTGCGGGAGCAGGACCTGGTGCGGCCGCCCGGGGTGGCGGAGACCATCGACTGGGCGGAGGCACTGGCCGCGCTGGGGGCGACGGAACTCGACGCGGACCTGGCGATGACCACCCTCGGCTCGGTGCTGAAGTACCGCGAGGACGCGGAGCGGGCGCGTTCGCTCGACCTGTCGGAGATCCTCGCCGCGCGGGCGGGCGGGTCGCGGTGAGCACCGTGCGCACGGTCACGGCGGACGGCACGGCGGGGGTGGTGGGCTTCGCCCGCGCCCTGCGGGCCGCCGGGGTGCCGGCCGGCCCGGACCGGGTGGCGGCGTTCCTGGCCGCGCTCGGCCGGCTCGACCCGTCGCGGCGCCGCGACGTGTACTGGGCGGGACGGCTGACGCTCTGCGGCGGCCCGGACGACCTGGAGCGCTACGACCGGGTCTTCGCGGCCTTCTTCGACGGCGGGCGGCCGCCGCACCGCCGGGTGCGGCCGGCGGTCCGCCCGGTGCGCCCGCCGGCGGTGCCGCGTGCCGTGCCCGGGGACCGCACCACCGGTGAGGAGGCGGGTGACGGGCCCACCGCGACCGCGCTCGCCAGCGCGACGGAGGTGCTGCGGCACCGTGACGTCGCCGCCATGACCGCACCGGAGCGGGCCCAACTGCACCGGCTGCTGGCGGTGTTCGCCCTGGACGGCGAACCGCGCCGTACCCCCCGGCGCCGTCCGGCGCGCCGCGGGGACGTGGATCCGCGGCGTACCGTACGGGAGTTGCTGCGCCGGGGCGGCGAGCCTGCCGCGCTCCCGCGGCGGGCCCCGGCCCGCAAGCCGCGCCGGGTGGTGCTGCTGCTGGACGTCAGCGGGTCGATGGCCCCGTACGCGGACGCGCTGCTGCGGTTCGCGCACGCCGCCGCGCACGGTTCGCGCGGCCGCACGCCCACCGAGGTCTTCACCCTCGGCACCCGGCTCACCCGGGTCACCCGCGAGATGGCGCGCCGGGACCCGGACGCCGCGATGGCCGCTGTCGGGGCGGCGGTGCCCGACTGGAGCGGCGGGACCCGGCTCGGGGAGACGCTGCGGGCGTTCCTGGACCGCTGGGGGGCACGGGGTACGGCGCGCGGCGCGGTCGTCGTGCTGCTGTCGGACGGCTGGGAGCGCGGCGACCCCGACCTGCTGGCCGCGCAGATGCGGCGGCTGGCACGGCTGGCGCACCGCGTGGTGTGGGCCAACCCGCGCAAGGCCAGGCCCGGGTACGCGCCGCTGGCGGCGGGGATGGCGGCGGCGCTGCCGAGCGTCGACGCCTTCGTGGAGGGGCACAGTCTGGGCGCGCTGGAACGTCTGGCCGCCGTGGTGAGAGGAGCCGACGGTGCGTGAGATCCTTCCGGCGCTGAACGACTGGTACGCCTCGGGAACCCCCTTCGGGCTGGCCACGGTCGTGGCGGTGAGCCGCAGCGCGCCGCGCGGACCGGGCGCGGCCATGGCGGTGGGACCGGACGACGAGGTCGTCGGCAGCGTCTCCGGGGGCTGCGTGGAGGGCGCGGTCTTCGAACTGGCCAAGGAGGTCGTCGAGTCGGGCGAGGCCCGGCTGCACACCTTCGGCTACAGCGACGCCGACGCCTTCGAGGTCGGCCTGACCTGCGGCGGTGAGATCACCCTGCTGGTCCGTCCGGTGTCCCCGGCCACGGACCCGGGCTTCGGCGACGTGGCGGCCTCCGTCGCCGCGCGCCGCCCCGTGGTCACCGCGACGGTGCTGGACGGTCCCGCGCCGCGCGGCGCCACGCTCACGGTGTGGCCGGACCGGGTCGCGGGCACCCTCGGAGCGGAGGGCCTGGACGCGGCGGTCACCGACGACGCCCGCGGTGAGCTGGCCCAGGGCGCGACCGGGCAGCGCCACTACGGGCGGCACGGCGAACGGCGCGAGGACGACGTGACGGTGTTCCTGCAGTCCTTCGCCCCGCCGCCGCGGATGCTGGTGTTCGGCGCGATCGACTTCGCGGCGGCGGTGGCGCGGATCGGGCTGTTCCTGGGCTACCGGGTGACCGTCTGCGACGCCCGTCCGGTGTTCGCGACCCCCAAGCGCTTCCCCGAGGGCGTGGAGGTCGTCGTGGACTGGCCGCACCGCTACCTGGGCGGCACGGAGACCGACGACCGCACGGTGGTGTGCGTCCTCACCCACGACCCCAAGTTCGACGTGCCGCTCCTGGAGGTCGCGCTGCGCCGCCCGGCCGCGTACATCGGCGTCATGGGCAGCCGGCGGACGCACGACGACCGGCTCAAGCGGCTGCGCGACACGACGCTGGCTCCGGCCGAACTGACCCGGCTGCGCTCGCCGATCGGGCTGGACCTGGGCGCGCGCACCCCCGAGGAGGTCGCCGTGTCGATCGCCGCCGAGATCATCGCGCTGCGCTGGGGCGGCAGCGGCACCCCGCTGTCGGGCACGGCCGGCGCGATCCACCCTCCGGTGCTCAGGCCGGTGTGACGAGGAGGAGATCAATGGAACTGCACCACGAGTTCGAGGTCCCCGTCCCGGTGGCGGACGCCTGGCGGGCGCTGCTGGACATCGAGCGCGTCGCGCCGTGCATGCCGGGCGCGACGGTGGAGGAGTACGACGGCGAGACCGTGAGGGGCTCGGTGAAGGTCAAGGTGGGCCCGGTGACGGTGACCTACCGCGGCACGGCGGTCTTCGAGGAGCGGGACGGGACCGCGCACCGCGTCGTGCTGGCCGCCCGTGGCAAGGAGGTCCGCGGCCAGGGCACGGCGCGGGCGACGGTGACCGGCACCCTGGCGGAGAAGGACGGCACGACGGTCGTCTCGGTGACGACCGACCTCGCCGTGACCGGCCGGCCCGCGCAGTTCGGGCGCGGCGTGATGGCGGAGGTCGGCGACCGCATCATCGGCCAGTTCGCCGACTGCCTCGCCGGCCGGCTGGCCGCCCCGCAGCCCCCTGCCGGGGGCGAGGACGCCGCCGAGGACGCGCCCGCCGCACCGGCGAACCGCGAGGACGAACCCATCGACCTCCTGCGCATCGCCGGCGCCCCGGTCGCCAAACGCGCCGCGGCAGCCGGTCTGCTGGCCGCGGCCGTCGGTGCGCTCGTCGTCTTCCTGCTACGCCGCCGCCGCCGCTGACGCGGATGCGGATGCGGGCGAGGCGCCCGGCCGACGCCTAGCCGGTGCCGTTGGGCAGCAGGGCGTTGGCCGTGGTGCGGGCGGGCTCAGAAGTTGATCATGTGGCCGGCGAGGCCGTGGAGCGCTTCCTGGACGGCCTCGCTGAGGGTGGGGTGGCCGTGGACGTTGCGGGCCAGTTCAGCCGCCGTGAGGTCCCACTTCTGGGCGAGCGTCAGCTCGGGCAGCAGCTCGGTGACCTCGGGGCCGATCAGGTGCCCGCCGAGGAGTTCGCCGTACTTCGCGTCGCTGATGAGCTTCACGAAGCCGCTCGCGTCGCCGAGGCCGTGCGCCTTGCCGTTGGCGGTGAAGGGGAACTTGGCCACGCGCACGTCGAGGCCGCGCTCACGGACCTGCGCCTCCGTCCACCCGAAGCTGGCGATCTGCGGCTGGCAGAAGGTGACGCGCGGGATCATCACGTAGTCCAAGGACATGGTCTCGGCCTCCGCGATGGTCTCGGCGGCGACCACGCCCATGGCCTCGGCGGCGTGGGCGAGCATCAGTTTCGCCGTGACGTCGCCGATGGCGTAGATGTGCGGGACGCTGGTGCGGCAGAACTCGTCGATGTCGATGGCACCGCGCTCGGTGAGCCGGACCCCGGTCTGCTCCAGGCCGTAGCCGGAGATGCGCGGCTGGAAGCCGATCGCCTGGAGCACCTTGTCGGCTTCGAGCGTCTGCCGCTGGCCGCCGGTGGTCACCATGACCTTGACCGAGTCGCCGGCGTCGTTGATCGCCTCCACCCGGGTCGAGGTGAGCACGTCGATGCCCAGCTTGCGGTACTGGCGGGCGAGTTCGGCCGACACCTCCTCGTCCTCCAGCGGCACGATCCGGTCGAGGAACTCCACGAGGGTCACCTTCACCCCGTAGTTGTGCAGGACGTACGCGAACTCCACGCCGATCGCGCCGGCGCCCGCGATGAGGATGCTCCGCGGGAGCGTGTCCGTCATGATCTGCTCCTCGTACGTCACGACCCGCTCGCTGAGCGAGGTGCCGGGGAGCAGTCTGGTGGTCGCGCCGGTGGCGATGATGCAGTGGTCGAAGGTGACGGTCTCGCTGCCGCCGGAGCCCAGCGCGACGTGGAGGGTGTGGTCGTCGGTGAAGGTGCCGTGGCCCTCGAACTTCGTGATGTCGTTCTTCTTCATCAGGAAGTGGACGCCCTTGACCCGGCCGTCCGCGACCTTGCGGCTGCGCGCGAAGGCCTCGCGGTAGTCGAAGCTGACCTCGCCGTTCACCCGGATGCCGAAGGTCCTGGCCTCCTTGGTGAAGATGTGCGCCAGTTCGGCGTTGCGCAGCAGGGCCTTGGAGGGGATGCACCCCACGTTGAGGCACACCCCGCCCCAGTAGCGCTCCTCGACGATCGCCGTGCGCAGGCCCAGCTGGGCGGCCCGGATGGCGGCGACGTACCCCCCGGGACCCGCGCCCAGGACGACGACGTCAACGTGTGTGCTCATGCGGCGACCCCTGTGTGGACCACGGTGCGGAAGCTCGAGCGGGCCGGACGGTCCCGTCGCCCACGATCACGCGCCGGGGGCGGCCGCGCAACACGGGGGTGGCGTCCGCCGCGTCACGTCGGCCGCCCGGCGTACGTCCGGGTCCTGGGCGGATCAGTTGTTCGCGACGAACTGGCGGGCGAGCGCGTCGCCGACGGAGACCGCCTTGGTGTGGCTCTCGATCGGCGCGACGGAGGAGTTCTTGAAGAGGATGTACGTCACGCCGGACTCCGTCCCGCCGGTCTCCGGGTCGGGGTCGATCCCGAGGGCCTGCGCGGTGGCGTAGGAGGCCTCGCCGATGATCGCGGTGGGGCCGGTGTCGCCGACGACGGCGTACTCGACCTGCCCGCCGTACACGATGGCCACCACGCCGCCGCCCTTGATGCCGGCGCCGCGGTAGTCCCAGGTGCCGCTGGGGCTGGGGACGACGACGTAGGGGAGCGTCTCGGCGTTGAGCGGGCGGCCGTCCGACTGGTGGAAGGCCGTGTCGTCCTGGAACCAGGGGTCGGTGTCCCAGTTGCAGCGGGCGGTGACCTGGCCGTCGCAGTCGATGTCCATGTCGGCCTTCCAGAACACGGCGCCGTTGGCACCGCAGACCGGGACGGTGGCGGAGGTCTCCTCGTCGGTGCGGTACCTGCCGCTGGAGATCTGCGTACAGCCGTTGACCTTGGCCAGTAACTGGGCGGCCGTGACCGAGCCCTCCTGGGGACTGCGGGGGGACGACCCGGCGGTACCGGCGGCGCCGGCGGCGGGGGTGAGGAGGGCGGCCAGCAGGGTGGCTCCGGCCCCGGCGGTGGCCAGTGCGAGGCGCTTGCGCACGAGGGACTCCTTCCGTTAGGAAACTTTCCTAACCCACAGCTTGGCATCTTGTCTGGGCCATGCCAAGAGGACGAAGGTCCCGCCGGCGAAGGACCCGAAGATGACCGAAAGACCGAGGGCACGCCGCCGCGCGCCGCCTACGGTGGGGGGCTGATCCGCATGCCCGGCATGCACGCAGCGGCCCCAGGAGGTACCACCGTGGCACTGACGACCCGCGCGACCCGAGCCCTCGGAGCAGTCGCGGCGGTGACGCTCGCCGGAGCCACGCTCGCCGCCTGCGGCACGGAGCACATGATGCAGGCCGCGGGCAGCGCCGCCTCGGCGCCCTCCGTCCGTGCCGCCTCGCCCTCCGCGCCCGCCTCGCCTTCCGCGCCGTCCGCGTCCTCGTCGGCCCCCGCTGCGACGCCGTCCACGGCACCCGGGGCTCCGTCCGGCACGCCGGGCGCGGCCCGCCCCCCGGCGGGCACCGCGCACCACGACGCCCCGCACCACGAGACCGCGCACCACGACGCCGCCGCCCCGGGGACCGCCCGGTCGCAGGCCCCCGCGCACGGCGCGGACCCGCAGCGCGGCGGCACTGGGGCCCACGGCACCGCGGTCCAGGCCCCCGCCCATGGCACGTCAGTGACCGCGCGCTCGATCCAGCACGGCGTGGAGGCCCCGGGCAGGTCGGTGGCCCTCACCTTCGACGACGGCCCGGACCCGGTGTGGACCCCCAAGGTCCTGGACGTGCTCGCCCGGCACCACGCCAAGGCCACCTTCTGCGAGATTGGCCCCAACGCCAGGGCCCACCCCGACCTGGTGCGGCGGATCGCCGCCGCGGGACACCGGCTGTGCGACCACTCCGTCCACCACGACGAGGCGCAGAGCCGCAAGTCGCAGGAGTACAACCGCCACGAGATACTCGACGCCCAGAGCGAGATATCCCGCGCCGCAGGCTCCGGCGACACCGCGCTGTGGTACTACCGGGCCCCCGGCGGCGACTTCTCCCCCGCGATCCGCGCCATCGCCGCCGACCACGGACTGCGCCCGCTCGGCTGGACCGTCGACTCCGACGACTGGCGCCGCCCCGGCGCGGAGGCCATCCTCGCGACCGTGAACTCCGAACTGAAGCCGGGCGCCATCGTGCTCATGCACGACGGCGGCGGCGACCGCAGCCAGACCGTGCAGGCGCTGGAGACCCTGCTCGACCGGCTCGACGCGGCCGGCTACACCTACACCTTCCCCCAGCGCTAGATCCACGGCCCGGGCCCGGCCCCGCCGGGGCGCGCCCGCGTGCGGAGCTGGTCGAGGATGGGGGAAACGGAGGACACGACCCGCGTTCTTCTCACACCCCGTGACGATTCCCTGCACACGGGCTGCGCCGGGGCCCCGGAGGCGGTGTAATGACCACGTGGTCAGCGACGGCGCGAAAGGACGCAGAGTTCGGGCGCTGTCCGCCGAGCTCGCGCTCAAAACGCTCCGATCCGACCTTGGCCAGTCCGCCCGCCTGCGATCCGTCATCGAACAGGCGCTGGTCTTCACCGGTGCGACCCACGTCGCCGTGTACGCACCCTCGGAGACCGGCGGGGAGTTGTGCCTGGTCGCCTCGGCCGGGGTGCCGCGCGCCCTGCACGGGCTGCGCCAGAGCTACGCGACGGACGGCGGTTCCCCCATGGCCGTCTCCGTGCGCCAGGACCGCGTGGTGTCCGCGGGGCCCGCGGAGGTCGCCCGGCTGACGGGGAACGGGACCCCGGAGCCGCTGGAGGTCTCGCTGACCGCCCTGCCGCTGCGGGCGGACCATGTGAGCGTCGGCTGCCTGGTGGCGGTCACGGACCAGCCCGGCGGCTTCGACACGGAGGACCGGCAGCGCCTCGAACTGTTCGCCACCGCGATCGGCCACCCCGGCCCGACGCCCGGCGACGCGTGCGGCGACGCCGACCCGATGGCCGGGGCGGAGTCCCGGGGCACCGGGTTCACCCTCGACATGGACACCGGCTGGATCAACGTGGGCGACGACGTGCTCGCCCTGTTCGGCCTGGAGCCCTCGGGGTTCGACGGCCGGGTGGAGACCCTGCTCGCGCTGACCCTCCCCGAGGACCTGCCCGCGCTGATGTCGGTGGTGGAAGCCGGGCACATGGCCACCGGCGACCGCGAGCTGGAGTTCCGCATCCGCCGGCCCTCCGGGGAGCTGCGCTGGCTACGGCTGCGCGGGCGGGTGCTCTTCGCCCCGGACGGCCGCCCCGTACGGCTGCTGGGCACGGTCGGGGACGCCTCACGGATGCGCGCCGGGGTCAACGACGTGGGCCGGGTGCAGCAACTCGCCGCCGACCTGGCCAACGCCGCGACGGTACGGGACGTCAGCGCGGTGGTGGTGGCGGCGCTGCGCCGCCCGCTGAACGCCGACCGGGTCGCGCTCGCCGAACTGGAGAACGACCGGCTGGTGGTCACCGTCCTCGACCCTGCGGACCCCTCCGCGTGGCCCGAGGTGTGGCGCACCGAATGGCGTTCGGAATGGCCGGACGCACCGACCCGGGCCATGCCCACGCTGGCGACCGCGCTGCGCGAGGGCCGGGTCGCCTTCTGGCCGACCGGGGCACCGCTGGAGTCCACGCTGGCCGGGGTGGGCCCCGGCGGACTCGCGGTGCTGCCGCTCCCCGCGGCCGGACGGGTCGTCGGCTGCTGCCTCATCGGCTGGGACGAGCCCCACGAGTTCGGCGCGGACGAACGCGCCGTGCTGACCGCCGCGGCCGGGCTGGTCGGCCAGGCGCTGGTCCGCGTACGGGCCTTCGACGCCGAGCACGAACTGGTCGGCACCCTCCAGCGCACCCTGCTGCCGCGCCGGCTCCCGGTGCTTCCGGGCGGGGTCGCGATCGCCCGGTACCTGCCGACGACCGGCGGGCTGGAGGTCGGCGGCGACTGGTACGACGTCATACCCCTGCACGACCACCACGTCGCCCTCGTCATCGGCGACGTCCAGGGGCACAACGCCGGGGCCGCCACGCTCATGGGCCAGATGCGCACCGCGATCCGCGCCTACGCCGTGGAGGGCCACTCCCCCGACGTCGTGGTGTCGCACGCCAACCGCCTGCTCATGGGCATGGAGACCGACCTCTTCGCAACCTGCTGCTACGTCAGCATCGACATGGAGGAGGGCAGTGCCTGGTGCGTGCGCGCCGGTCACCTGCCCCCGGTGCTACGGCTCCCGGACGGCACCACCCTGACCGTGGAGGGCGACGGCGGGCCCCCGCTGGGCGTCGTCGACGACGCGGACTTCCCGCTGATCCCGCTGCGGCTGCAGATCGGCACCGTCCTCGCCCTGACCACCGACGGCCTGGTCGAGTCCGCCGAGCTCCCGATGGACGACGGCATCGCGCGGATGTCGCGCGAGCTGTCCGAGGCCGACCCCTCCCACCTGGGCCGCATGGCGGACGCCCTGCTGAGCAACGCCACCCGCAGCGACGACATCGCACTGCTGCTGATGCGTTACGACGGCATGGCCGTCAAGCCCGTGCGCGAGAGCTGGACGGTGTGGCGGCTCCCCGACGCCGCCTCGCACGCCCGCCGGTTCACCGCCCGCACCCTGCGTGCGTGGGGGCTCGGCGAGGCGGCCGACACGGTGCTGCTGGTCGTCTCCGAGCTGGTCACCAACGCCCTGGTGCACACCGAGGGCCAGGTCCGCCTGGACATCACGCTCACCGGCGACCGGCTGCGGATCGCCGTGGGCGACGGCTCGCCGCGGACGCCGGTCAAGCCGGCGATCATCAACTGGCACGACACCGGCGGCCGCGGCATCCTCCTCGTCGAGGCGATGTCGGCGGCCTGGGGCACGATGCCGCTCAGCGGCGGCAAGCAGGTGTGGTGCGAGATCCCCGTCCACCCCCCGCACGTCGAGCCGGGCAGCGGCAGCTGACGCGAGCTGCCGGGGGTGCGCGCGAGGGACCGGTTGCACGGGCGGCAGTTGCGCCCGGCGCCTGACGCGGCCTGGGGCGACGGCACGCGTCCCCGCCACGAGGCGCCGCCGACCGGATCCCGTGGGTCCTCGCGCACGGGACGCTGGTGACGCGCAGTCGCCGCCTGCGCGAGCAGCCTCTGCTGCGGGTCAAAGGACTCGATGCCACGCCTGGCGTGCCCCTTCGCCCGGACCCCTCAGGCCGTCCGTGTGGGCCCGCGCGCCGGACACGAGCGTGGGGAGCCTGCCGAGTGCAGCAGTCCCCGGCTCGCCGGGGGCAGTTGCGTCCGCGCGAACATGCGGCGCAGCCCTGGCTGGGCGGCGCGCGCCCGCGCCGCGCGCTGTTCCCGCGCCCGGCGGGGTCCCACCGGCGAGGCGGTGCCCGCGCCGGCCGGCACCGTGAACTCCGCTGGGGCAAGGAACAGTTCCGGCGGCCCGGGTGTCGCGAAGGCAACGCCCGGACCCCGGCGTGGCGGTCGCACGGGCCCCTCCGACCGTCCACGCTGAGGCAGCACGGCGCCGGGCGGGAGTCGCTTCCGGCACACAGGCCCGGACGGGCGGGCGCGCGCCCGCGCCGCGAGGTGCCCCTGCCGGTCCGCGCGACGGCCCAGCCGCGGCAACCCCGTCACGCCGGTCCTTCGCCCGCCCGGGCACAGGGCCCCGCGTCGCCACACCGAGAAGCACCCGCGCCCTCACGCGGGCACCACACCATCGCTCCGAACCCGCCCCGCACGCAGGCACGTTGCCGCCTGGCCGGGCGCCGGCAGCGGGTCCGCGAGGGGCCGGTCGGCTTGGTGCTCCAACCGTGACCTGCAGCACCTCTTCCCGACATGCCGACCAGTCGGTATCGTGCGGCCACCCCGGGGCACCGACGCCCAGGGGCGTACCGGTCGAACCTGCCCGTCCCCCCACCGCGCCCGCACACCCTCGCCACGCAAGCCGCTTGGAGACCGCGCGATGACGTACTACGGCGACACCTGGCACCACCGGCAACCACCGCCGCCCGCACCGGCACCACCACCGCGACCACCCGTGCGGCCCGTCGAGCTCAGGCGGCTGCGTTCGGCCTACCGGCTGCTGCGGCGGGTCTCGGCGCTCACCGCGCTCGGCTACTTCCTGGCCTTCCTCCTGCTCTCCGTGCTCGCGCGGGACACGATGGGCACGAGGGTCGCCGGACAGCTGACGCTCGGCACGCTGATGGGGCTGTCGCAGCTCGCCGTCACGTTCGCGGCGATCCGCTGGTACGAGCGCAGCGCGCGGCGGTCGGTGGACCCGCTGGCGCTGCGCGTGCGGCAGCGGGAGACGGCCGACGGGGCCGCCCGGTGAACCGGTTCGCGGCCGCATACGACTCGGGGACGCAGACCGTCGTCCTGCTCTTCTTCACGTTCCTGGTGACCTGCACGCTGCTGCTCAGCGTCTTCGCCGGGCCGGAACGGGACGACCTCGCGGAGTTCTACACGGGCTACCGCACCCTCACCCCGTTCAAGAACGGCCTGGCCATCGCGGGCGACTACATCTCCGCCGCGACCGTCCTCAGCACCACCGGCATCATCGCGCTCTTCGGCTACGACGGCTTCGTGCTGGCGACCAGCACCGGCATGTCGCTGGTGGTGCTGATGTTCCTGCTCGCCGAACCCCTGCGCAACGCGGGGCGGTTCACCATGGGCGACGTCCTCGCCCGTACGATGCGCGGCCGGTCCGTGCGGATCGCCGCCAGCGTGGTCACCCTGGCCGCGTGCCTGCCGTTCCTCATCGTGCAGCTTTCGGGGGCGGGTTCGCTGCTCACCGCCATCCTGGACATCCACCTCGACGGTGCACGCACGGTCTCCATCGCCATGATCGGCACCCTGATGGTCGTCTACGCGGCGATGGGCGGGATGCGGGGCACGGCGCTGATCCAGATCATCAAGATCGTGATGCTGCTGGGCAGCAGCGCCGTGGTCGCCGCGCTCGTCATGAGCCGCTTCGGCTGGAGCGCGGACGCCCTGCTGCGCGCCGCGCAGGCGGGCAGCGGGGCCGGCGAGGCGTACCTGCGGCAGGGCCTGGAGCTGGGGCGGACCACCGAGGGGAAGCTCGACTTCATCGGGCTGCAGCTCACGGTCGTCCTCGGGGTGGCCTGCCTGCCGCACGTGACGATGCGTCTGTACTCGGCGCCCGACGCCCCTGCCGTGCGCCGCTCGATGTCCTGGGCGGTCGGCGCGGTCACCACGTTCTGCCTGCTGGGCACGGTCATGGGGGCGGGCGCGGCCGCCATGGTCGGCGCCCGGCTGATCACGGGGGCCGACCCCGAGGGCCGTACGTCGGTGCTGATGCTGGCCCGGGCGTTCGGGGAGGCCGCGCCGTCGATCGGCGAGACGCTGCTGTACGCCGCCGTCTGCGGGACGGTGTTCGTGACGCTGTTGTCGTCGGTGTCGGGACTTACCCTCGCCGCGGCCTCGTCACTGGCGCACGACCTGTTCGGGCACGCGATGCGCGACGGACGGGCCGCCCCGCGCACCGAACTGGCGGTGGCCCGCTGGGCGGCCGTGGGTGTCGGCGCGGCGGCGGTGGCCCTGGCCGCGCTGGTCCAGGACTGGAACGTCGCCGTCATGACGACGACCGCGCTGGCGATCGGCGCCTCCGCGGTGGCGCCGGCCCTCACGTACTCGTTGTTCTGGCGGGGCTTCGGCCGCACCGGCCTGCTGGCCGCGCTGTACGGCGGCACAGGGTGCGTCCTGCTGCTGACGGTGTTCTCCACGGCGGTGTCCGGCGGCCCCACGGCGCTCTTCCCGGACCGTGACTTCCACTGGTTCCCGCTGCAGACCGCCGGATTGGTGTCCATCCCCTTCGGCTTCCTCGCCGGCTGGCTCGGCAGCCGCTACGACCGGCGGCGCCGCGACGGGACGGCCGCCGAGAGCAGGCGGCGCTACGAGGCGGGCGAGGCACGGCTGCTGGCGGGCGCCGGCTAGTCCAACTCCCCGTCACCGGGGGCTTGTCAGCGCTTCGGACAGGGGTCACCCTCAGTCGGAACCGAATCCGATTCTGATTCGGTCGGGCCGGGAGGAGCCCTCCCGGACGGCAGGCCGCCCCGCCGCCGGAGCGCCGGGCCGACCGCGCGATCCGATCCACGATCCCCGTTCCCCGACCCCCGTTCC
>NZ_JARAVO010000253.1:0-13308 GCF_033792805.1 Streptomyces sp. PA03-1a | reverse complement strand
TGCATCGCAAGGCGGAGAGTCGTCCTCGTAGTGGGCTACTCGGACGATTCGACAACGCAGCGTGGGGGCACCCCCGGCCGAAGGCTGGGGGAGTGCCGTGCCAGGCGTCGCTGGGCAGGCGGGCATTTGACGACACGGCCTAGGAGCGCCAGTCACCACATGACCGGACGGTTGGCGCAGGAGTACTCGTCCGCGACGTTGAACACGCCGGCACAGCCCGGGCACTCCGCCGAACCGAACAAGTGGGCGATCCCGTCGGCGAGGGCCCGCTGACCGTCGCGGACGCAGATCCCGTGCATCCACCGGCCCGTTCCGGTGAGTTCCCCTGCGTCCGCCGCACGCAGGTCCCGCCGGATCTCCTCAGGCCCGTCCCACACCTGCGCGTAGCACCCGAAGCCGCCGACGGCGATCGTCACCTCGACACCGCAGTGCGGACACTCCACTCTGATGATGTCGTCCGTGAAGCCCTCCAGGACGTTCGCCCAGTGGTACTCCCCCCTCACCGCGAGGAGGGCGAGGAAGGACGCGAGGTAGTCGGCGGGCCTCGACCGCAGGTGCCGGTCGAGCACCTCGCCGAACTTCGCGATCACGGCGGCGCAACCGGCCAGAAGGTCGTCGCAACCGTGCCGGCCGGCCGCGCGCGCCAGGATCCTCCCGGCCAGGGCGCGTGCCTCCGCGCTGTGCGCGGCGAGGCGCACGAGGCGTGGCAGGGACGCGAAGCTCGCCGGGGACACCAGGTCGTGCTCGAGCACGAGGCGCCACCCCAGTTCCTTCCACGCTTCAGGGTCGTCCCGGCACTCCACCCGCGCCAGGAGTTCCGGAACGCGATCGACGTCGGACCAGCAGTCAGGCATGTGCGCCCACTCCACCATTCCGGCATTGAACCGTGCCGGGGCAGCGGGGGGCGACCCGGTCACCCTTCGGCGGCGGGGAGCCGGTAGACGGAGACGTGGGAGCGTGACTCGGCGGTGAACTCGGCGCCCTGCCAGTCGGCGTGGCGGGACTCCAGCGTGAATCCGGCCAGCTGGGCCATGAGGTCGAGCTCCGAGGGCCAGATGTAACGGTGCGGGGAACGGAACAGCCGGGCCGGCTCGCCGTCGGTGAACCGGAAGTGGTGCGAGACGACCCGCTGCCCCAGGACGTCGTAGGTGTCCAGCCCGATGTAGCCGGATTCGGAGTGGAAGACGACCGCCTGCTGGCCGGGTGGCAGCTTGCGCAGCTCGGGGACCCACAGTTCGATCACGAAGCACCCGCCCGGCTCGAGATGGCGGGCGGCGTTGCGGAAGCACGCGACCTGTGCGGCCTGGGTGAGCAGGTTCGAGATGGTGTTGTAGACGAGGTACACGAGCCGGAAGGTGCCCGGGGCGCGGGCGGCGGTCATGTCGCCGGTGACGACCGGGATCGACGCGTCGTCCGCCTTGGTGCGCAGTCGGTCGATCATGGGCTGTGACAGCTCGATGCCGCTGACGGGTACGCCTCGCCGCGCGAGCGGCACGGCCACGCGGCCGGTGCCGATGGCGAACTCGAGCGCC
This sequence comes from Streptomyces sp. PA03-1a, assembly GCF_033792805.1. NCBI lineage: Bacteria > Bacillati > Actinomycetota > Actinomycetes > Kitasatosporales > Streptomycetaceae > Streptomyces > Streptomyces sp. PA03-1a. The sequence continues at coordinate 11,776 of NZ_JARAVO010000253.1, read as the reverse complement.
CGTCCGCCGTCGGCGAGTCCCGCGAGGCGGTCCACGACCGGCCCGAGTACGTCCGGGGCGAACATGCCGGTACCGGGGGTGTCGTAGTTCCGGGCGGTCTCCTCGCTCCAGATCTCGTCCTGTCGCATGCGCCCGACGATCCACCAAGCGGGCGGCGAAGTCGAAGGAATTCCGCGCGGGGCATCACACGGCGAAAGCCGGGGAAGACGGATCGAACACCGTTCTGCGGGGCATGGATGTCCCAACACGGCGACGGGACCCGGGGAGGCGCCCGTGAAGGTGGCACTGCTCACGCGGGAGTTCCCGCCGTACGTCTACGGCGGGGCGGGCGTCCACGTGGAGTTCCTGGCGCGCGAGCTACGGTCCCTGACGGATCTTCAGGTCCATTGCTGGGCCGGGGCGGACGGCGCGGACGTGACGGGAGGCACGGAGGACGCGGGCGGCCCCGGCGTCAGCCGGCACGCCGCCGCTGCGGAGCTCGGGGGCGCGAACGAGGCGTTGCGCAGCCTGTCGGTCGACCTGTCGATGGCCGCCGCGCTGGCCGGCCGGGACCTGGTGCACTCGCACACCTGGTACGCCAACCTCGCCGGCCACCTGGCCAAACTGCTGTACGGCGTCCCGCACGTGATGACCGCCCACTCCCTCGAACCGCTGCGCCCCTGGAAGGCCGAGCAGCTCGGCGGCGGCTACGCGCTCTCCAGCTGGGCGGAGCGGACGGCGGTCGAGGCCGCCGACGGCGTCATCGCCGTATCACACGGGATGCGCGCGGACATCCTGCGGAGCTACCCGGCGCTCGACCCGGCGCGTGTGCACGTGGTCCACAACGGCATCGACACGCGCCTGTACCGGCCGGACGGGTCCACGGGGGCGCTGACCGCACACGGCGTCGACCCGGGCCGCCCGTACGCACTGTTCGTCGGCCGGATCACACGGCAGAAGGGGGTCCCGCACCTGCTGCGGGCCGCCCGGCGGATCGATCCGGACCTGCAGATCGTGCTGTGCGCCGGGGCGCCCGACACCCCGGCCATCGACCGCGAGTTCCGCGAGCTGGTGGAGGAACTGCAGGCCGTACGCGGCGGGGTGATCTGGATCCCGCAGATGCTGCCGCGGCCCCAGGTGGTGCAACTGCTCACGCACGCCGCGGTGTTCGTGTGCCCGTCGGTGTACGAGCCGCTGGGCATCGTGAACCTGGAGGCCATGGCGTGCGGCACCCCGGTGGTCGCCTCCGCGGTGGGCGGGATCCCCGAGGTGGTGGAGGACGGAGTGACCGGGCTCCTGGTGCCGTACGAGGAGAAGGACCCGGAGGCCTTCGAGGCGGCGCTGGCCGCGGCGGTCGGCGCGGTGGCCGGCGATCCTGCGGCGGCGGCCCGGATGGGGACGGCGGGACGCGAGCGGGCGGTGGCGGAGTTCGGGTGGGACGCGGTGGCCCGCCGCACCGTGGGCGTGTACGAGGAGATCGGCAAGTCGCAAGGGCGGTAGCGGCAAAGGGGGCAGGGATGCGCGGCGGACCTTCGGTGCTGGGAATCGTGCTCGCGGGCGGCGAGGGCAAGCGGCTGATGCCGCTGACCGCCGACCGCGCCAAACCGGCGGTGCCGTTCGGCGGCGCCTACCGGCTGGTGGACTTCGTCCTGTCCAACCTCGTCAACGGCGACATCATGCGCATCTGCGTGCTGACGCAGTACAAGTCGCACTCCCTGGACCGGCACATCACCACCACCTGGCGGATGTCGAACCTGCTGGGCAACTACGTCACCCCCGTCCCGGCGCAGCAGCGGCTGGGCCCGCGGTGGTTCCTCGGCAGCGCGGACGCCATCTACCAGTCGCTGAACCTGGTGTACGACGAGCAGCCCGACTACATCGTCGTGTTCGGCGCCGACCACGTGTACCGCATGGACCCCCGGCAGATGCTGCGCCAGCACATCGAGGCGGGAGCGGGGGCCACGGTGGCGGGCATCCGCATCCCGCGTGACCAGGCCTCCTCGTTCGGGATCATCACCCCGGGACCGGGTGGGGTGCGGGTGGAGCGGTTCCTGGAGAAGCCCGCCGATCCGCCGGGCCTGCCCGGTGACCCCGACCGGGTGTACGCCTCGATGGGCAACTACGTGTTCACCACCAAGGTACTGCTGGACGCGCTGGCCCAGGACGCCGAGGACGACTCCTCCGTGCACGACATGGGCGGCAGCATCATCCCGCTGCTGACCGCCAAGGGGCAGGTGCAGGTCTACGACTTCGACGACAACCACGTGCCCGGCGAGACCGCCCGCGACCACGGCTACTGGCGGGACGTGGGCACCCTGGACGCCTACTACGACTCCCACCAGGACCTGATCTCGGTCCACCCGGTCTTCAACCTCTACAACGACCAGTGGCCGCTGTACACGCACTCGCTGCGGCTGCCCCCGGCGAAGTTCGTGGCCGGCGGGATCGCGGGCGAGTCGATGGTCAGCCCGGGCTGCATCATCTCCGGGCAGGTCACGCAGTCCGTGCTGTCGCCGGGGGTCGTGGTGGAGGAGGGCGCGGTGGTGCAGGGGTCGGTGCTGCACGACAACGTCCGCATCGGGCGCGGCGCGGTCGTGCGCCGCGCCATCCTCGACAAGAACGTCGTCGTGCCCGCCGGCGCCACCGTGGGCGTCAACCCGGAGCGTGACCGTGAGCTCTACCACGCCTCCGCCAACGGTGTCATCGCGCTGGGCAAGGGCCAGCACGTGCTTTGACCGGGCGGCCGGGCCGGGCGCGGGCCGGACTCACACCGCGGTGGGGCCCGCCGCTCCTCCCCCGCTCCCGCCGCGTTCGCCGCCATCGTGGGACTGCCCGCACCAAGGCTGCGCAAAGTCCTGGCGGGGCATGAGACGGCGTGACGGGCCGCGGCGTAGGGAGGGTGCAGTTCCTTCCTCACGTCCCCCTGCCCGCCGGAGGTAGCACGCCCGTGACCGTCACCAAGGAGGCCCCGGCGCCGGCCGGGACCGCACGGCAGGACGCCGGGCGGCCGGATCCGGAACAGGGGTGGCGGGTCAGTTCGCCGCTGGTGCTGACGTTGCTGCTGCTCGTCGCCCTGATGCTGCAGGGACCGGTGCGCGGGGCGCTGTCCGCGCCGGTGATGCAGAGCTGGATGACCGTGTTCGTGGCGGTGGTGGTGCAGGCGTTGCCGTTCCTGGTGCTGGGCGTCGTGCTCTCGGCGGTGCTCGCGGTGTGCGTCCCGCCGTCGTTCTTCGCGCGGGCGCTGCCGCGCCGGACCGCGGTGGCGGTGCCGGTGGCGGGCGTGGCGGGGGCGGTCCTGCCGGGTTGCGAGTGCGCGTCGGTGCCGGTCGCGGGGGCGATGGTGCGGCGGGGGGTGGCTCCGGCGGCGGCGCTGACGTTCCTGCTGTCCGCGCCGGCGATCAACCCGGTGGTGCTGACCGCCACGGCCGTGGCCTTCCCGAACGAACCGCGCATGGTAGTCGCCCGGTTCGTCGCGAGCCTGCTGGTGGCCTGCGCCATGGGCTGGCTGTGGCAGCGTCTGGGGCACGCCGACCGGTTGCGCCCCGCGGCGCACCCGTCGGCCGAGGGGCAGGGCAAGGGTGCGGCGTTCTGGGGTTCGGTACGGCACGACGTGATGCACGCAGGCGGGTTCCTGGTGGTCGGGGCGATGGCGGCGGCCACGCTCAAGTCCTTCGTGCCCGAGGACGTCCTGCGGCTGGCGTCGGGCAACCCGGTGGTGTCCGTGCTCGCGCTGGCGGTGCTCGCGGTGGTGCTGTCGATCTGCTCGGAGGCCGACGCCTTCGTGGCCGCGTCCTTGTCGCAGTTCTCCCTCACCGCCCGGCTGGTGTTCCTCGTCGTGGGGCCGATGATCGACCTGAAGCTCTTCGCGCTGCAGGCGGGCGCGTTCGGACGCGCGTTCGCGGTGCGGTTCGCGCCCGCCACCTTCGCCGTGGCCGTCGTGGTGGCGTCCCTGACCGGGACGGTGTTCTTGTGAACCGGCAGGCACAGGCCGCCGTGCTGCTCCTGACCGGGGTGGCGATGCTCCACGCCGGGCTCAGCGACCTCTACCTGCGCTACGTCAAGGCCGGGCTGCAGCCGCTGCTGCTGGCGGCCGGCGCCGTGCTGGTCGTCGCCGCCCTGGCGACCGTCTGGTACGAACTGCGCCGCCCCCGCCGCGCTCGCCGTACCGGGGCGGACCCGGACGAGGGGCATGCGCACGACGCGGGGCACGCGCACCCGCACCGCGAGCCGAAGGTCGCGTGGCTGCTGGTGCTGCCGCTCGTCGCGCTCGTCCTGGTCGCCCCGCCCGCCCTGGGCTCCTACTCCGCCGCCCGGACCGGCACGTCCGTCCCGCGCCCCTTCGGTTTCCCCGCCCTGCCCGCGGGGGACCCGCTGCGGATGGAGACCGCCGACTACGCCGGCCGGGCGGTCTACGACCACGGGCGGTCCCTGGGCGGCCGTCAGGTCACCCTCACCGGGTTCGTCAGCATCGGCCGCGACGGCACCCCGTACCTGACCCGCATGGTGCTCAACTGCTGCGCGGCCGACGCCCGCCCGGTCAAGATCGGCCTGACCGGGCAGGTGCCGCCCGTCCTGCGGCCGGACGCCTGGCTGGACGTCACCGGGACCTACACCGCGCGCAGGGCGAAGGACCCGGTCAACGAGGGTCCCATCCCGTTCCTGGACGTGAGCCGGGCCCGGCCGGTGCGGGCGCCGTCGGAGCCGTACGAGGGCTGACGCACCGGCCCCCGGTCAGCCCGGCTGGCTGCTGTCCTTCAGCGTGCCCCAGCCGTGCCAGCGCTCGACCTCGATCAGGGCGCTCACGCGCTCGCGGTCCCGCTGCGGGTAGGCGCGGCCCAGGTACTGCTGGGCCAGCCGGTCGATGTCGGCGAGGTCGCTGTCCTCGCGCAGTTCGGCGACGCGACCGACCACGGTGACGTGGGTGTACCAGTTCCCCTCGTCCAGGACCGTGAGGGTGACCCGGGGGTCGTTGCGCATGTGCTCCAGACGCTTGCGGCCACCGTCCATGTTGACCAGGACCCGGCCGTCGTCCCAGAGGTACCAGGTGGCCGTGGACACCGGCTGGCCGTCGGCCCTCAGCGTCGTGATCACGGCCGGGTTGGGCTTCTTCAGCATCTCGATCGCGGCCGGGGGAAGCGGGGGCTTGGACACGGGAACTCCTTCTCGGTGATCTTCGGCGCTGCGCCCTCACCGTGCCACATCCCGCCCGGCCGGACGGCGGCCCGGACCCGGCGCGCCCCGCGGTGTCCGTCGAAGGGGCGCGCGCCGGGTCGGCACGTCAGCAGAACCAGCCGTCCTGGACCCAGCCGTGGCGGTTGATGTCGCCGTAGGCGAACCCGTAGGCCCAGTCGCCCTGCTTGCTCTCGACGGTGAAGGTCTGGCCCTTGTAGAGGGTGCCCATCCAGGCGCCCAGCGGGGCGGTGCGGACGTAGAGGTCCTGGGCGCAGACGGTCTCGCGCCGGCCGATCGTCCCGTCGGCCGCCCGGGCGGGCACGGCGGTGGTCAGCACGGCGACGGTGAGGGCCGCGACGGCGGTGGCGGCGCGGAGCATCCGGGGTGCGGGCATGCGGGTGGTCCTTCCTGTCGTGGGGGTGACGGTGCGGGAGGGGGTCACCAGGAGCCGTAGCCGCCGAGGCACTCGATGCGGACGTAGCCCCAGTCGCCCTTGCCGAAGTCGAAGGTGGCGGCCCAGCCGTTGTAGACGGGGTGGGCGCCGCGGGTGTGGCCGACCTTGTTGCCGTAGCCCAGGACGCGGATCAGCCCGTGGGGACCGGAGGCGCTGTCGTAGTTGGCGTAGAAGCTGGCGCTCTGGCACACGATGATCGCGTGCTCGGGCGGCACCGCGGCGTGCGCGGGCTGCGTCATCAGTGCGCACGCCGCCGCTGCGGCGGTGGCGGCCAGCGTCTTGGTCACCGTCCTCATGAATGGTCCTCTCGTGGGGGGTGTCGCGGATCAGGATGGCGGCCCGTTGTCTATGCGGGTAGAGGGGGTGGGGAAAATTTGCGTGCCCATGACATTTCGTCTTGGCGTCGAGCCCGAACAGGCCCCCACCCCGGCCCGGTTGCCCCCTCGATAGCATGCGCGCATGCCCGAGGACAGCCTGATCGAAGTGACGCTGGTCGACGCGGCGGACGGACTGCCGTTCGGCCGCTCGGAACTACCCTCAGGACAACTCCCGGAGTCCTTCGCGCCGGAGACCCGGCTCGACCTCGGCGGGGCGGTGTGGCAGGTCGTACGGGCGCAGCCCGCCGACCGCACGGCCTACCTCGCCTCCGGGCGGCTGGTCCTGACGCTCCGGCGCCTGGGGACGGTGGACCCGCGGCAGGTCGCCTACACCCTGCCGACGCTCTGCGCGGAGCTGCCGCCGCTGGCGCCGGCCGACCCCGCCGCGGACGACCTGGAGGTCCACGAGGACGAATGGCGCCAGGCCGAACTGGTGGAACGCCGCTGCGCGGCCCAGGTCGAGGCGGAACTGGCGGACATCACGCGGATCTTCCGGGAGCACGCACGAACAGTCGGGGAAGGCGAGGAGGCCGTCCAGGTGTTCGACGAGCTGCACCTGCGGGAGACGCCGGCCGAGCCGCTGACGGGCGCGCTCACCCGGCAGCGGCTCTTCGACGTGCTCCCGGCGTCGCACACGTACGCGGGGGTGGCGCTGCGGGACGGACAGGGGCGGGTCGCCGACTCGTTCGCCGCCCGCGTCGGTCCGGTCACGGTGTACGGCCGCTGCGCCGGCGACCGGGTCGTCACCCTGGGCCTGACCCCGGCGGCGCGGGCGACGGTGGCGGTGCCGGGACTGGCCCAGCTCATGCGGGAGTTCGGCCTGGTGCTCGTCGACTGGTGCGCGCCGCGCCGCGAGGAGCTGCCGTAGCCGGTGGCCTGCCGCTTCGCGGCGGGGACCTCACGTCCACACGCCGGGGCCGGCCCCGCGCCATTCGACGAGGTCCGGGTCGGCCAGGTCGATGGCGTCGGGATCGAGGCCGGCGCGCCGCAGGAACTCCTGGAAGCCGCGGAGGTGGTACGCGATCCCCAGGATCTCGCCGTCCACGCGGACGCGCCGGCCGCCGCCCGTCGATGGCGGCATCACGATGACGCGACGCTGCATGCCGTCAGGATGACCCGTCCGGCCCTGCCCCGCATCCCGGCCGCCGGGCGGAGCCCCCGGGAACGGCACCCGGATGGTCCGGCCGCCGCTGCCGGGCACGGACGGGCGTGACAAGCTGGCCGGAACCCGTCAGCGCACCGAGGGAGCCTGCGGTCATGACCGAACGGACGATGCGGGCCGTCGCCTCCTACCGGGGCCTGCCCGTGGAGGACCCCGAGAGCCTCGTGGACGTCGAGGTGCCGGTGCCGGATCCCGAGCCCCGCGACGTACTGGTGCGGGTGCAGGCGGTGTCGGTCAATCCCGTCGACATCAAGGTCCGCCCCGGGCTGCCCGCCTCCGACCGGCCCCGCATCCTCGGCTTCGACGGCGCAGGCGTGGTCGAGGCGGTGGGTGAGGGGGTGACCACCCTTCAGGTGGGGGACGAGGTCTGGTACGCCGGGGACCTCACCCGCGCCGGCAGCAACGCCGAGTTCCAGGTCGTCGACGAGCGCCTCGTGGCCCGCAAGCCGCGCAGCCTCGGCTTCGCGGAGGCCGCCGCCCTGCCCCTGACCGGCATCACCGCCTGGGAGACCCTCTTCGACCGGTTCACCCTCGACGCCGGGTCCACCGGCACCCTGCTCGCGCTGGGCGGCGCCGGCGGTGTGGGCTCGATCCTCATCCAACTGGCGAAGCAGCTGACCGGCCTGCGGGTGCTGGCCTCGGCCGGCCGCCCCGAGACGGCGCAGTGGGTCACCGGGCTCGGGGCCGACGCCGTGGTCGACCACCACGACCTCGCCGCGACCGCCGCCGCGGCGGCGCCGGAGGGCGTCGACTACCTGCTCTCCCCGCACTCCGCCGGCAACATCGAAACGTACGCCCGGATCATGCGTCCGGGCGGGCACATCACGGCGATCGACGAGCCCGAGGGGCTGGACCTGCTGCCGCTGAAGGCCAAGAGCATCGCGTGGCACTGGGAGTTGATGTTCACCCGGCCGATGTTCCGGACCCCCGACATGATCGAGCACAAGAACCTGCTGCAGAAGATCGCGACCCTGGTGGACGACGGCCGCATCCGCAGCACCATCACCACCACGATCGAGGACTTCTCTGCCGCCGGGCTGCGCCGCGCCCACGAGATGGTGGAATCCGGCCGGAGCATCGGCAAGATCGTCGTCACCCGCTGACAGCTCCCGGCGGCGGACGCGGCACCTCTCCGGCACCGCCGCCACGGCACCCCTCGGAGCCGTCCTGGGCTCTGACCGTGATCAATCTCCAGGACAGCAGCGCGAGCGGCACGATCGAGGCTCGCGCCAAGCAGGGGGTGGTCTGGGGGCCGGAGCCGGCCGGTCTCGACCAGGGTCCTCGACGGACAGCACCTGCACCTGTGGTTCCTCGGCGACTGAGACGAGGGGTCCCCGGCCGACGACAGCCTGATGCGGGGGCGCCCGCCGCCGGGGCGGCCGAAGCGGATCCTAGAGCGCTTCGCCGCCTTCGTGGCGGCGGATGGTGACGTACTCGCTCGCGTCGCGGCCGGCCAGACGGCGCTGGAGGGATCCGGCGATGCGGCCGGCCTGCCGCTTGGCGAGTTCGGCCTTCTCACCGTGGAAGAGCGCGTCCACCGTCAGGGTCCACAGCGCCAGCCAGCGGGCGAAGTGCGCGGGGCCCAACGGGGCCATGCGGTGCAGGGCCAGACGCGGGGCCGGCGCGTTGCGCCGGTACCGGCCGGCCGCGAACAGCACCGACTCCCAGAAGTCACACATGACCGGCAGATGCGCGTCCAGGTCCATCCGGGCCACCTCGGTGAAGACCGGACCGATCAGGGGATCGGCGAAGGCCCGGCGGTAGAAGGCGGTCACCAGCCGTTCGACGTCCGCACGGTCCGCGAGGTCACGACCCGTCCCGCCCGCCACGGCGACGGGCCCGGGCGCGCTCACAGCCGCTCCAGGACGAGCGCCGCGCCGCATCCTGCCAGGCACAGTGCCTTGACCACCTCGAGCGCGACGTACCGCAGGTGCGCGCGGCTGCGCGGGCCGGTCTCCCCGGCGAGGACGGCGGCCGTGCGGCGGTTCAACGCGGGCCGGACCACGAACAGTTGTGCAAGGAGCACGGCGACGGCCCCCGCGCCCAGGCCCAGCGCCACCGGCCCCGGCACCTCCCACGCCACCGCCACGGCGACGATCGCCGCGAGCACGGCCTCGACGCGGTTCAGCGCACGGAAGACGATCCGTCCGATGCCCAGGCCCAGGGGCACGGTGATCCCCTCGGCGCGGAACTTGAGGGGCGCTTCCAGGAACGAGATCCCGAGCACCATCCCCAGCCACACGAAGACCGCGGCCACCTGCGCCAGGACGGCGCCGGCGTTCACCGGGCCCTCCGCTCGGGGTGGCGCCGGGCGGTGCGCACGGGATGGCGTCGGATGCGGTGAAGGTCCATGCCTCACCCTAGCGTAAATGTGCATTTCAGATGCATATTTGAGTCGGCCGTCACAATCCCCCCAACCCACTTGGGGAACAGGCGGATCGACACCGAGAATGGTCCGATGACCTCGCCCGATCTGCTGCCGGACCACCGGCTCGAGCGCACCGCCGTCGTCGCCAACAACACCATGAACCGCGAGCGGGGTCTGACCGGCGCCAACAGCTACGCCCGCGAACTCGGCTTCGACCCGGTCGGCCATCTGCTGGCCCGCACCCCCGAGCCGCGCTGGCTCGACCTGTGCAGCGGGGAAGGGCTGGCCCTGCGGGAGGCCGCGGGCCGCCTGCCGGCGACGGCGCGGCTGACCGGCGTCGACCTGGTGGGGCCCCTGGCACCGGCACCCCTGCCGCCCACCGTGGAGCTGGTCACGGCGTCGGTGACGGACTGGGAGCCCACCGCCCCGTACGACCTGATCACCTGCGTGCACGGCCTCCACTACGTCGGCGACCGGCTCGCAACGCTCACCCGCGCCGCAGGCTGGCTCCGGCCCGGCGGTCTGCTGACCGCCCACCTCGACCCCGCCTCGATCCGCTGGGCGGATGACGGCGGCCCTGCCGGGCGGTTCGCCCTGGCCGCCCTACGGGCCGAGGGGTTCACCTACAGCGCGCGCCACCACCGCCTCACGCTCACCGGGCCACGCACCGTCCGCCTCCCCCTGCGCTACGTCGGCGCCGACCCCGATGCGGGACCCAACTACACCGGCCAGCCCGCCGTCGCCGCCCATTACCGGCGCGCCGACTGAGCCACGGACCGCCGGCACCCCGACTGGCGACGCTCCTGTCAAGTCCCGAAATCCAGCGACGTGACGCGTGAGCGGCCGTAGGGCCTACTGGAGACATCGCCACTTCTCCGGCTCACGCAAGAGCACGACGTCGCCGGCGACGACATCGGCCCGACAGGGCCGGCCGGAGGCACGGGCCGCAACGGCCCGCCGCGGACGGGGGCGGAGGTCCTCACGCCCTCCTCGGACCTCCGCCCTTCCGCGACACCCCTCCCCGCACACCTCCCGGAAAGAAGCACCTGCCATGTCCAGGCACACACTGCAGCGGCCCGTCGCCCTGGTGATGGCCGCCCTGGCGGTCGCCGCCGGCACCACGGGTGCCGCGCACCTGACCCACACCTCCGCCGACCGCCCCGCACCGTGCTCACGGGAGGGGATTCCCGGGGACGACAAGGGCGCGGCGGGTCCGGGCGGCGTGCCCGGCCTGCCCATAGCGGCGGGCGCGTCCGGATGCGCCGTGCCCGGCGCCCTGCCGGACAAGGCCGAGGACCGGCTCTCCGTCGTCGACAAGACCCGGATCGTGGTGCTCATGGCCACCGGCGAGGCCCGAGGTTCCGAGGTGACGGCACAGTACAAGGTCTCCGAGGACCGGGTCGCGACCTGGAAGGCGCAGCTGCTCATGGGCGACTGGTCGGGACTCCTCCTTCCCGACACCCGCACCGCCCCCTGACCGTCCCACCCCGCGGCAGGACCCGGCGGGGCCGCCGCGAGGCCCTGGGGCCGGCCGCCACGCCGGGCGCGGGAAGGACTCGCCCGGTGGGTCCTTCCGTCCGGCGGCGCCCATCCCCGCACGGCGCGCTTCACCCAGCAGGTGAATCGCGCCTTCTCGCGTGCCGCCGCCGGAGACCGTCAACCGACGGCACGTCATCCGGGGCGCCGGAATGACCGGTTGGCCGACAGAGCGGGCATACGTCACCATCGCCCCATGGGAGCACTGGACGCGGTGGCGGGCAGGCTGGCCGGCGGGGCGAGCGTCGAGTTCCGGCCCAGCGGCTCTTCGATGGTCCCCTTGATACGCAGCCGCGGGCTGGTGACCGTCGCCTCGGTGGACCCGTCGAAGCTCGAGGTCGGCGACATCGTGCTCGCCCGTGTCGCGGGCACGGTGTACCTGCACCTGGTGTCCGCGGTGGACCCGGCCAGGAAACGGGTGCAGATCAGCAACAACCGTGGCCATGTCAACGGCTGGACCGGATACGGCCGGGTCCACGGGATCTGCACGTCGGTCGACGGTGTCCCCCGCCCTCGCACGGCGGGCAAGGTCCGCGCCTCGTGACACGTCTGTGACGGTCGGCGGACGGGGTCATGACGTCGCAGCGCGAAGGTGGTTCATAGAGGGCAAAACGCCCTATTCGGACATTCATCTCCTGCTACCGAGGGCGTGAGCAGGGACCGCAGCCGCCGAACCGCCGAAGGACACCACCATGAGCTCCGCACCCACCACGCCCCAGGCCGACACC
>NZ_JARAVO010000252.1:0-13539 GCF_033792805.1 Streptomyces sp. PA03-1a | reverse complement strand
GGCAACCCCGAATTTCAAAAAGGTGTTTTTGTCGGCAGGGGTGGAGTTTGTAAAAAGAAATTCCGCGCCGGGCTACCGCAACGCGGCCTTCCTCTACCACCGCGGCGTCATCGAGGCGGCCCTCGGCAGGCGCGCGGCCAGCGACGTCCTGGCGGCCGCGCGCCTGCCGAGGGCCGCCTCGATGACGCCGCGGTGGTAGAGGAAGGCCGCGTTGCGGTAGCCCGGCGCGGAGGAGCGTCCGGCGTACGTCAGGGCCTCGCGGTCGCGGCCGTTGACGTGCAGGGCCCAGGCGAGCGCGTCGGCGGTGTGGACGGTCTGCCGGCGCGACCATTCGGCCCGGGCCGCGCGCAGCGCCTCGGCGGCGTCCCCGTGGTCGGCGGCGACCAGTGCCGCGTCGAGGTCGGTGGCGACGCCGTTCGCCCGGGCGAGGGCGATCCAGGTGCCGACCACCGCGTACTGCTGCTCCGCCCGCTCGTCCTGGCCCGTGGCCTCGTACAGTTCGCCCAGTTCGGCGAGTTGCGCGGGCAGCGGGTAGCGGTCGACGACCGGCCCCAGGTCGCGCAGGGCCTTCTCCCGGTCGCCGCGTGCCGCGTACGTACGGCCGCGGCCCTCGACCGCCGGCAGGTAGCCGGGGTCGGCGCGCAGCGCGGTGGCGAAGTGCCGCAGTGCGGCCGGGTACTGGCCCTGGCTCCAGGCGAGCTGGCCCAGCGCCGTGGCGACGTAGGCCGTGTCGCCCGGGGTCGCGGCGGAGTCCAGGGCGCGGGTCAGGATGCGGCGGGCACCGGCCGGGTCGCCGCGCAGTTCGTGGACGTAGGCGAGGCGGGTGAAGACCGGGATGCCGGGACGCACCGCGTCCGCGTGCTCGGCGGCGCGCAGCGCCTCGTCGTAGCGGCCGAGTTCGACCAGGGCGTCGACCCGGACGGCCAGGGCGCGCTCCCCGTACGGGTTCACCTTCAGCGCCCGGTCCGCCTCGGTGAGGGCGGTGCGGAAGTCGTGGCGGGCGGCGGCGAGCGCGGCCCGTCCGGCGAGTGCGGCGTCGTTGTCGCGGGGGGAGATCCGCAGCGAGCGGGTGAAGGCGGCCTGCGCCTGCGGGTAGCGGGTCGGGTCGCCGCTGGTCCTGGCCTGCTCGACGTAGGCGGCGCCGAGGGCGGCCCACCCCGGGGCGTCGTCGGGCTGGGCCCGCAGATGCGTCTGCAGGGCCGCGATGCCGCCCGCGAGGTCGCCCTCGGCGAGGCGGTCCAGCGGGGCGTCGGCGGCGGGTGCCGCGGTCCGCGCGGCGTCCCGCGGGGCGGGGGACCCGCCGAGGACCAGCGCGCCCGCGGTGAGCGCCAGCGCGAGGCCGAGCACCAGCGCCGCGTACAGGACGGCGGCGCGCAGTCGGCCCGGGGCCGGTACGTCCATGGCTGCTGCCTTTCGGGATGATGGGGTGGAGCCCGGCCGGGGCGCTCGCGGTGCGTCCCGGCCGGGTGCCGTGCGGTGTGTCTGCGCCGGGCCGTCGGGTCCGGCGCGGCGGTGCGTCAGGCCCGGCCGTGCGCCCGGCGGCCGGCGGGGCTGCGGCGCATCCGCCACCACAGCAGCGCGGCGCCGATCAGCAGCACGCCCGCGCCGCCGGAGGCCGCGGAGGCGATGAGCACGGTGTTGTCGTCACCGCCGCCCGTGAGCAGGCCGCCCCCGTTGAGCTGGGTGACCCCGTTGGTCTGCGCCGAGTTGGTGGCCGGCTTGGCCAGCGGGCCGTCCGAGCCGGAGGCCGGCAGGGCCACGTACGGGAAGCTGGCGCCGAAGGCCTGGTCGTTGGCGTTGACGGCGTCGCCCAAGTCGTTCTTCGACCCGACGAGTTCGCCCTCCACCACCTGGAGCGCGATGTCCACGACGTCGTCACCGAGCCGGCGGCCGTTGGGGAAGCCGGCGTTGTCGCCGTCCAGGACGCCGAGCCGCTTGGGCTTGGCGGTGGGCGGGACGGCCGTGTTGAGCCGCAGCATCTCCGACGGGCGGACGTGCGGCGGCTGGTTGAGCTTGGGCACACCCGTCAGGAACACCTGGACGAGGTCGTTGCGCGGCGTGGCCGGCGCCTTGATCTTGTAGATGCCCTCGATGAGCCCGGGCAGTTCGGGGTGGGTCACGTTCTTGAGGAACTGGGCGTCGTTCCAGGGCGAGGACGCGTTGAACCGGTCCTTGTCCTTGAGCGGGTTGACCACCTCGTTGACCAGCGGCATGCCGAGGCGCGAGACCTGTGCCCAGTCGCCGTTCGCCGTGCGCCGCTGCGTGGTGGACCAGATGCCGACGACCGGCTGCTTGGCCGACTGGCGGATCGCGGCCGTCGGGACCTGCAGGGCGATGGTGTTGACGTTGTAGCCCTTGAGGGTGTCGTCGCCGACCTCGGAGAGGTTGCCCCCGTAGAGCAGGTCGAAGACCCGCAGGTCGAGGAAGAACGGGTCGTCGGACTGGCCGGCGAAGGCCGTGGTGCCGCGGCCCAGGTCCTTGACGGCCTGCTGGCGCAGCACGTTGTAGTCCGGCATCGAGGCCTTGCCGACGTTCGACGGCGCGACGGGCACGTCGTTCGCGACCTTGTAGCGGCCGGTTACCTGCTGGTCGTGCAGCCGGAACAGGTCGATGTCGTAGGTCTGGAAGAAGTTCAGGTCCGGGTCGTCGAGGCTGGTGACCGGGCCGGTGTTGTAGAGGAACGTCTTCTTGTTGCGGAGGTGGTCCCGGAACGTCCACCGGTAGAGGTAGTCGCCCTGGGCGTCCCCGTCGCTGTCGATGTGGATGTCGTACTGGGCGTCGTCGGCGAACTTGTAGAAGTTCGGGCCGCCGGCCGGGTCCTCGAACGGTATCCAGTTCGCCACCAGCGTGGTGGTGTCCGGGCGGTCGGGGCTGACGAACGCGTAGACGTCCGTGGTGTCGTACTGCGGCTGCCCCGAGATCAGCGGTGCCTCCCGGTGGCTGGACGCCTGTGCCGTCCCCGGCTCCAGTCCGGTGACGCCCGCCGCGGCGAGTCCCCCCGCGGCCAGTGCGCCGGCGGCCAGCAGGGCGATCGTGCGCGATCGCCCGAACCGGGCCGTGAGCCTGTTCCTGCTGTGTGCGGTCATCGCGTCGGTCCTTCGCGAGTCTGGCCCCTCCCCCTTGGAAGAGGTCCTGCGTGGGTTGTTCGGGGCCGGTCGGACGGCGGATTGGCGGACCGGGGCGAATTTGTGTCACAGGGTTGTAACGTGATATAGGCCCGGCCGGACGGTGCGTGCACCGCGGAGGGAAGCGGGGCGACCCATGAGAGGTTCCGTGCACGAACTGGCCGCGGCGTACGCGCTGGACACCCTCGCGCCGCGGGAACTGCGCCGATTCGAGCGGCATCTGATGCGCTGCGACGCGTGCGCCGAGCGGGTGCGGGATCTGGCCGGGGACACCGTGCGGCTCGGCAACCCGGGTTCCGCCGCGCCGCCGCCCCCGATGGTCCCGCTGTTGGTGGACGGGGTGCCGGTGGACGGGGTGCGGGGGGATCAGGAAGCGCCGCAAGCCCTTGAACCCCTGGAACCCCTGGAACCCCTACGACCGGGCCGGTGGTGGGAGGCGTGGCGCCGGCCGTTCCCGGCGCGTCTGGCCGCGACGGGCGCCGGGGCGGCCCTCCTGGTCTGCGCGGTGCTGGGCGCCCTGCTGCTGCGGACCGCCACCCAACTGGACCGGGAACGGGGGAACGCGCGTGCGGTGAACGAGGTTCTGACGGCCGCCGACGCCCGCCCGGCCTTCGCGAGCGACGACCATGGACGGGGGGTGACCGCCGTGGTGTCACGGGACCTGCGCCGCGCCGTGGTGACGGTGCACGGGCTGCCGCGCCTGGAGGGACGGACCGTCTACCAGCTGTGGCTGGTGAGCGAGCGCCCTACGTCCTTCCGCTCCCTCGGCGTGCTGGGCGCCGATCCGGCGGCGGACGGCACGCCCGCGCCGATCGTGACCGACGGGCTGAACGAGCGGTCGTACGCGTTCACCGTGACGGTTGAGCCGACTGGCGGATCCGTGGTGCCGACCTCGGATCCCATGGTGCAACTTCCCCTGCTCGCGCTGGGGATCGGTTCGTGACCGTCAACCCCCTTGACGGGCAGGTGAATCCGGGAGCGCGGATGCATAGGTGACGCCGCAGGACGATAGGGTTACCCTGCCCGGTGCCGGGTGCCCTCGAACGGGTGGGGAGTGTCATGGATCAGATAGCAATGCGGAGCAGGCCGCGAGTGCCTGCCGTCACGTGCGGGAGCAGCGCGTCCAGCGCGCGTCTCGACCGCCATCTCTCGGTGCTGGCCGGCCCCGCCGTGCCGCAACGGGAGGCGGAGGAGGCCACGCTGTTGATGCGCGAGCTGACCTCGCGCGACCACGTGCGCGCGAACGCCAACCGCGGGGCGCGTGTGTCGCTGTTCGCGCCGCTGCGGCGGCTGCGCCGTTCGCTCTTCGGCAGCCGCGGCTGACCGGAGGCGTTCTCGGCGTTCCTTTCAGCGGACAGGCTCGGGCGCAGTACACCGTCCCGGCACCGCGCTGCGTCATGCGGCGCGTCGGTGTACTCCGTCCGAGCCTGTTGTCGTGTCGACTTGTGGTCACAGCAGGGCGAACTGCCCGTCCGGTCCCTCTTCGTGGTGATCCAGCACGGAGGCCGGGCGGCGCGCGGAATCGGGCACCGGCAGGACGCGGGCCGCGCGCAGCTCGGCGGCACTGATCCGCGGGCCGTCCGCGACCCGGGCGGCGAGCGCGCGACGGGACGGCCGCAGCTCCGCCAGCATCGCCAGCACGCTGATCAGCTCCAGCAGTTCGGTCGTCCTGGCCCGCGGCCAGGCGGCGGGCCGGACCGCGTCGAGTCCCTCCGCCGCCCCGGTGGGGAGCCGCCGCTCGAACCAGGTCTCCAGCACCCGCGTCCCCCCGGCGTGGAACTCCCAGGCCGCCTGCGGCACCGGTGCCACCCGCCCGCTCCCCAGCACCAGCGCCTGCTCCTCCGGGTCGTACGACGGGGCCTCCCGCGGCACGTCGGGCAGCGCCGCCCGGACGTAGGGGCGCCGGCCGCCGGGCAGCCGGGGATGCCCCGCGGGGCGGTCCTCCGCCGGATCGGCGAAGCGGGTGCCCCGGGTGTGCAGCCACAGCAGACGGCGGCCCAGTGCGACGCCCTCCGCCCACAGCGCCGGATCGGCGGTGAGCGGGACCTCGACGGGCGAGCCGGTGGCGAGCGCGGCGACCCAGGCGAGCACGTCCTGTGCGCCGACCGGGGTGTCCAGCCGACGGGCGAGCCGGTCCAGCAGACCCGGCGCGAGGTTCGGGTCCCGTCCGCCGGGGCGGCGGAACAACGGCCGGATCCGGCCGGGCCGGCCGGCGGGGGAGTGGCCGTCGGGGAGCAGCGCGGAGAAGGCCAGCGGCGGCCCCGGGACCTGCGGCAGGCGCGCGAGTTCCACCGCGTACAACTGCCGGTCCTCGTCGGCGACCCGCCACAACTCGGGGCGGGCGGCGTCGATCAGGCGCTGGTCGGGGATGAGCCACTGCAGGTCGTACGGGCCGTGGAGCACCCGCACCGGCTCCGCGCAGGCGCCCTCCTCGCGCTCCAGCCGGGTGGTGGACGCCGGGTGGCCCGGCAACTGGGCGACGGCGGTGCGCGGGGTGCGCGCCCGGGTCGGATGGAACAGCCGCTCGCGCTCGGCGCCCCCGGCCTTCACCAGCCGGTCCCAGCGCGAGGTGAGGGTCGCCGCCTCGGGGGCCATGACCCAGCTCCGCCCCAGGCGCAGGGGCGGGACGGACCACGGCATCAGGTCGGCCAGCGTCGGCGCTTCATCGCTCACATCGCTCACCGTGGGCATGCTACTGACGCCCCTCAGGGTGCCTCCACGGTCACGGTGAAGGAGAAGCGGTCGCCCCGGTAGCGGATGCGCACCACGTCGACCGCGCGGCCCGTGTCGTCGTAGGTCACCCCCGTGTAGTGCAGGATCGGGCTGAGCAGGGGCACCTGCAGCAGCCGGGCGGTGTCCGGGTCGGCCAGCCGCGCCTCGACGGTGTCGGTGATGCGGCTGATCCGAACCCCGAGGGCGTCCCGGAGCACCTTCGTCATCGGCCAGCGCGCCAGGTCCGCGAGGTCGATCCGGGCGGCCAGTTCCGGCAGGACGAAGTTCTCCGCCCAGTTGGTGGGCTCACCCGACTCGTCGCAGCGCAGCCGGCGGTAGGCGACGGCCTCCGGCAGCCCGGGGAAGTACTCGGCGTACTCCTGCGGCACGGGCGCCGGGCCGTGGCCGAGCACGCTGGTGCGGTCCCCGGACTGCTGGGCGACGATCGCGTCGACCGAGCCCAGCAGCCGCACCGGTGCCCCGCGCCGTGCGGCCGGTTCGATGAACGTGCCGCGCCGCCGGTGGCGGCTGATCAGCCCCTCCTCCTCCAGCTCCTTCAGCGCCTGCCGCATCGTGAGCACGCTGACGCCGTAGTGCCCTGCCAGCGCGTCCTCGGTCGGCAGCCGCAGCGGGGCGTCCGGACGACGGCCGAGTATCGAGGCGCGCAGGGACTGCGAGACCTGGTACCACAAGGGGAGTTTGCGGTTCAGGACCAGCGAGTCGGGGGCGAAGGTGCTGCTCGGGCTCGTCGTCATGGCCTGAAGTGTCG
Source organism: Streptomyces sp. PA03-1a (assembly GCF_033792805.1). NCBI lineage: Bacteria > Bacillati > Actinomycetota > Actinomycetes > Kitasatosporales > Streptomycetaceae > Streptomyces > Streptomyces sp. PA03-1a. The sequence continues at coordinate 6,933 of NZ_JARAVO010000252.1, read as the reverse complement.
CTCAAGCCCCCGCCACACGCCGTCGTAGTCCCGCTGCAGGTGCTCCGCCCCCAGCGCTTCCGGGGTCGCCACCACCGGCCAGCGCGTCTCGAACATGAAGGCCAGCCCGTCGTCCACCTTCTGCGGGACCAGCTCGGCGGCGCTCGCCTTGTCGAAGGTGGTCCGGTCCGGGCCGTGCGCCGACATCATGTTGTGCAGCGACGCCCCGCCGGGGACGAAGCCCTCCGCCTTGGCGTCGTACGCGCCCTCGACGAGCCCCATGAACTCGCTCATCACGTTCCGGTGGAAGTACGGCGGGCGGAAGGTGTCCTCGCCGACCAGCCAGCGCGGCGCGAAGACCACGAAGTCGGCGTTGGCCAGGCCCGGGGTGTCGGAGGGCGAGGTCAGCACGGTGTAGATCGACGGATCGGGGTGGTCGTAGCTGACCGAGCCGAGCACGTTGAAGCGCCGCAGGTCGTAGACGTAGGGCACCAGGTTGCCGTGCCAGCCGACGACGTCGAGGGGGGAGTGGCCGTACTCGGCGGCCCACAGGTTGCCGCCGAACTTGTTCACCACCTCCACCGGTTCCTCGCGGTCCTCGTACGCCGCGACCGGCGCCATGAAGTCCCGCGCGTTGGCCAGGCCGTTGGCGCCGATCGGGCCGAGGTCGGGCAGCCGGAAGGACTGGCCGTAGTTCTCGCAGACGTAGCCGCGCGCCTCCCCGTCCGGCAGCTCGACGCGGAAGCGCACCCCGCGCGGCACCAGCGCCACGTGGCCCGGCCCGGCGGCCAGGACGCCCAGTTCGGTACGGATCAGCAGCCGGCCGCGCTCCGGCACGATCAGCAGCTCGCCGTCGGAGGAGGAGAACACCCGGTCGGCCATGGAGCGGTTGGCCGCGTACCAGTGGATGCCGATGCCCTCGCGGCGCAGCACGTCACCGTTGCCGCCGACGGTGACCAGGCCGTCCACGAAGTCGGCCGGCTCCTGCGGCAGCGGCAGCGGGCTCCAGCGCAGCCGGTTGGGATCGGGCTCGGCCTGCGTGAAGGGCGCGCTGCGCAGCCGCCCGTTGGTGATGCGGCGGAACGGCGGATGGGCCGCCGAGGGGCGGATGCGGTACAGCCACGAGCGGCGGTTGTGATGCCGCGGCTCGGTGAAGGCGGTGCCGCTCAGCTGCTCCGCGTAGAGGCCGAGCGGGGCGCGCTGCGGTGAGTTGCGGCCGACCGGAACCGCTCCGGGGACCGCCTCGCTCATGTGCTCGTTGCCGAAGCCGGGGAGGTAGGCGAGGTCCCTGCCGGCCTGGATCTCTGTGCTGGCGATCTCTGTGCTGGTCACGATTCCTATGGTTGTCCATAGGAATCAACCCCGCAAGGGATCGGCCTGTCCCTGTGGAAAACCGGCATGATGGACCTCGTGCACAGCAGCGGCAACGGTCTCCGGCGCGTACCCGTCCAGCAGCGCAGCGCCGAACGCTTCGCCCGGATCCTCGACGCGGCCGCGGCGATCCTCGACGAGGGCGGCTACGAGGAGCTGAGCACGCGGGACGTGGCCGCCCGCGCGGGCGTGCCGATCGGCTCGGTCTACCGCTTCTTCTCCAACAAGCGCGCCATGGCGGACGCCCTCGCCCGCCGCAACCTCGACAAGTACCTCGCCGGGGTCACCGACCGCCTCGACGCCCTCGGCCCGGCCCCCGGCCACGCGGCCCCGGGTGGCACGGCCCCCGGCGGCCCCGGGGACTGGCGCCGCCTGATCGACGTCGTCGTCGACCAGTACGTCGCCATGCGGCGCACCGTGCCCGGCTTCGCCCTCGTCAGCTTCGCCGGCCCGGCTCCCGGCCCCGCCGTGAACGACCTGGCCAACCACCTGGTCGCCGACCGGCTGCGGGCCCTGCTCATCGCCCCGCTCGGCGCCGCCGGCGTGGCCGTGACCGACGACCGGCGACTGCGGACCGCCTTCGTGGTGGGCGTGGAGGCCGCCGACGCCCTGCTCAAGATGGCCTTCCGCGCCGAGCCGCAGGGCGACGCCTCGCTCATCGCCGAGACGAAGGTGCTGCTCCGCGCGTACCTCGCAGGCGTTCTGGAGCCGTAGCGCCGCGAGTGCTATCCCGACATGCATACCGGTCGGTATGGTGACCGCACACGAGGAAGCGTCCTTGCCCCGGGAGGCCCGATGGCCAGCAGTCGTACCGCCCTGCGTATCTGTCCGCTGTGCGAGGCCACGTGCGGACTGACCCTGACCATCGACGCGGACCGGGTCACCGGCGCCCGCGGCGACCGCGACGACGTCTTCAGCGCGGGCTTCATCTGCCCCAAGGGCGCCTCCTTCGGCGAGGTCGACGGCGACCCCGACCGGCTGACCCGCCCGCTCGTGCGCCGCGACGGCGTGCTCACCGAGGCCACCTGGGCCGAGGCGTACGCGGCCGTCGACGAGGGCTTCGCCCGCGTCCGCGCGACCCACGGCACCGCGGCGACCGGCGTCTACCTGGGCAACCCCAACGTGCACACCATCGCCGGCGGCCTCTACCCGCCGACGGTCATCCGTGCCCTCGGCACCCGCGCGCTGTTCTCCGCCAGCACCCTGGACCAGATGCCCAAGCAGGCCGCGTGCGGCCACCTCTACGGGGACGCGCTCGCCGTCCCCGTGCCCGACCTGGACCGCACCGACCACCTGGTCGTCATCGGCGGCAACCCCCTGGTGTCCAACGGCAGCCTCGCCACCGCCGCCGACTTCCCCGGCAAGCTCAAGGCGCTGCGTCGCCGCGGCGGCAGACTCACCGTCATCGACCCCAAGCGCACCCGCACCGCCGAACGCGCCGACCTCCACATCGCCCCGCGCCCCGGCACCGACGCCGCGCTGCTCTTCGCCGTCGTCCACGTGCTGTTCGAGGAGGGGCTCACCGGCCTCGGCCACCTCGAAGGCCACGTCACCGGCGTCGACGAGGTCCGCGCACTGGCCCGCGACTTCACCCCCGAGGCGGTCGCCCCGTACTGCGACGTCCCCGCCGAGCTCATCCGCTCCCTCGCCCGCGACCTGGCCGCCGCCCCCAGCGCCGCCGTCTACGGACGCCTGGGCAGCACCGCCGTACGCTTCGGCACCCTCGCCAGCTGGCTGATCGACGTCCTCAACATCCTGACCGGCAACCTCGACCGCCCCGGCGGTGCGATGTTCCCGTTGCCGGCCACGGCACGCGCCCCGCGCCCGGCCGGCCCCGGCCGGGGATTCACCACCGGCCGCTGGCGCAGCCGGGTCTCCGGCCACCCGGAGGTCGCCTCCGAACTGCCCGCCGCCGCACTCGCCGAGGAGATCGACACCCCCGGCGACGGGCAACTGCGCGCCCTGGTCACCATCGCGGGCAACCCCGTGCTGTCCGCCCCCGACGGGGCCCGCCTCGACCGGGCCCTGGCGGGGCTGGACTTCATGGTCAGCGTCGACCCGTACCTCAACGAGACCACCCGCCACGCGGACGCCGTCCTGCCGCCGCCCCCGCCGTCGCGCAGCGCCCACTACGACTTCGCGTTCGGCAACTTCTCCGTGCGCAACAACGCCCGCTACAGCCCGCCCGCGATCCCCCTGGAGGACGGCAGGCCCGGGGAGCCGGAGATCCTGGCCCGGCTCGCCCTCCTCCTCGGCGGCTTCGGCCCGGAGGCCGACCCCGCGCTCGTCGACGAGCAGGCCGTCACCCACCGCCTGGCCAAGGAGACCGCCGACCCGCACTCCGCGGTCCACGGCCGCGACCCCGCCGAACTGGCCGCCGTGCTCACCGGAGGCACCGGCTACGAGCGGCGGCTCGACATGATGCTGCGGCTCGGCCCGTACGGCGACGGCTTCGGCGCCGACCCCGACGGCCTCACCCTGCGCAGCCTCCTCGACCGGCCGCACGGCATCGACCTCGGCCCGCTGCGCCCCCGCGTCCCCGAGGTGCTGCGCACCGTCTCCGGCACGATCGAACTGGCGCCCGCGCCGCTCACCGCCGACGTGCCCCGGCTGCTGGCGGCGGTCACCGGCAGGTCCGGGGACGGGCTGGTCCTCATCGGCCGCCGCCACCTGCGCTCCAACAACAGCTGGATGCACAACGTGCCCGCGCTCACCGGCGGGAGCAACCGCTGCACCCTCCAGGTGCACCCCGAGGACGCCACCCGCCTCGGCCTCACCGACGCGGCGCCCGCCCGCATCAAGGGCGACGGCGGCGAGATCGAGGCCCCGGTCGAGATCACGGACGCGGTGCGGCCCGGCGTGGTGAGCCTGCCGCACGGCTGGGGCCACGACCGCGCGGGCACCCGGCTGACGGTCGCGTCCCGTGAACCGGGCGCCAACCTCAACCAGTTGCTCGACGGCACCCTGCTCGACCCGCTGTCGGGCACGGCCGTCCTCAACGGATTCCCCGTCCACGTCGCCCCGGCGTGACCCACCGCACGGGGTGCCGCCCTGGAAACGGAAAACTATCGGCGCTAGTTTGGGCGGGTCACGGCAGGTCCGCCCGGGAGGACAAGGGATGAAGCCGCACGACGGGATGTACATCGACGGCGAATGGCGGCCCGCCGCCGGCACGGAGACGATCGACGTCGTCAACCCCGCCGACGAGCAGGTGTTCGCCACCGTGCCCGCGGGCACCGCCGCCGACGTCGACGCGGCGGTCAGCGCCGCCCGGGCCGCGTTCCCCGGCTGGGCCGCCACGCCGCCCGCCGAACGGGCCGCCCGGATCGCCGCGCTGCGCGACACCCTCGCAGCGCGCCGCGACGAGATCGCCGAGACCGTCACCGCCGAACTGGGCGCGCCGCTGCCGTTCAGCCAGGCGGTCCACGCGGGGCTCCCGGTCGCGGTCGCCGGCTCGTACGCCGAACTCGCCGCCGGCCACGCCTTCGAGGAGCGGATCGGCAACTCCACCGTCCTCCACGAGCCCGTCGGAGTGGTCGGCGCGATCACCCCCTGGAACTACCCGCTCCACCAGATCGTCGCCAAGGTCGCCCCCGCGCTCGCCGCCGGCTGCACGGTCGTCCTCAAGCCCGCCGAGGACACCCCGCTGGTCGCCCAGCTCTTCACCGAGGCCGTCCACGAAGCGGGCGTGCCCGCGGGCGTGTTCAACCTCGTCACGGGTCTCGGCCCGGTCGCCGGACAGGCCCTGGCCGCCCACGAAGGCGTCGACCTGGTCTCCTTCACCGGATCCACCGCCGTCGGCCGGCAGATCGCCGCGACCGCGGGCGCCGCCGTCAAGCGCGTCGCCCTGGAACTCGGCGGCAAGTCCGCCAACGTCATCCTCCCGGGCGCGGACCTCGCCAAGGCCGTCAACGTCGGCGTCGCCAACGTCATGTCCAACAGCGGCCAGACGTGCAGCGCCTGGACCCGGATGCTCGTCCACCGGGACCGGTACGAGGAGGCGGTGGCCCTCGCCGTGACGGCCGCCGCCAAGTACGTGCCCGGCGAGCGCATCGGCCCCGTCGTCAACGCCAAGCAGCACGAGCGCGTCCGCGGCTACATCGCCAAGGGCGTCGAGGAGGGCGCCCGCCTCGTGGCCGGCGGCACCGAGGCCCCCCGGGAGCGCGGCTACTGGGTCAGCCCCACCGTCTTCGCGGACGTCACCCCGGAGATGACGATCGCCCAGGAGGAGATCTTCGGCCCCGTCCTGTCGATCCTGGCGTACGAGGACGAGGAGGACGCGCTGCGCATCGCCAACGGCACCGTCTACGGCCTCGCCGGGGCGGTCTGGGCGGCCGACGAGGCGGCGGCCGTCGCCTTCGCCCGGCGCATGGACACCGGCCAGGTCGACATCAACGGCGGCCGCTTCAACCCGCTGGCCCCGTTCGGCGGGTACAAGCAGTCCGGTGTCGGGCGCGAGCTCGGCCCGCACGGCCTCACCGAATACCTCCAGACCAAGTCCCTCCAGTTCTGAGCGCAGGAGAAAACACCGTGGTCCGCGCCGCCGTACTGCCCGCCGTCAACGCGCCCCTGACCCTCGCCGAGATCGACCTGCCCGAACCCGGGCCGGGCCAGGTACGGGTCAGGCTCGCCGCGGCCGGGGTGTGCCACTCCGACCTGTCCCTGTCCAACGGGACGCTGCGGCAGCCCGTGCCCGCCGTCCTCGGGCACGAGGGCGCCGGCACGGTCGTCTCCGTGGGCGAGGGCGTCACGGGCGTGACGCCGGGCGACCCCGTCATCCTCAACTGGGCGCCCTCCTGCGGCGCCTGCCACTACTGCGGGCTCGGCGAGCCCTGGCTGTGCGCCGCCGCGGGCGCGGCGGCGGGCGTGCCCTACGCCAAGCTCGTGGGCGGCGGGGACGAGCTCTACCCGGGGCTCGGGACGGCCGCGTTCGCCGAGGAGACCGTGGTCCCGGCGACCGCGGTGCTGCCCCTCCCGGACGGGGTGCCGCTCACCGAGGCCGCGCTCCTCGGGTGCGCCGTGCTCACCGGCTACGGGGCGGTCCACCACAGCGCCGGGGTGCGCCCCGGGGAGTCCGTCGCGGTCTTCGGTGTCGGGGGCGTCGGCCTCGCCGTCCTCCAGGCCGCCCGCATCGCGGGGGCGGGCGCCGTCGTGGCCGTCGACGTCTCCCCGGAGAAGGAGGCCCTGGCGCGGGCCGCGGGCGCCACGGAGTTCCTCCTCGCGGGGGAGGACGTCGCGAAGCGCATCCGCGCGCTGACCGACGGGCACGGGGCGGACGTCGCCATCGAGTGCGTGGGGCGCGGCGAGACGATCCGCTCCGCGTGGTCCTCGACGCGGCGCGGCGGGCGCACGACGGTGGTGGGCATCGGCGGGAAGGGGGACCTGGTCTCCTTCTCCGCGCTGGAGCTCTTCCACTTCGGGCGCACGCTCTCCGGGTGCGTGTACGGGAACAGCGACCCGGCGCGGGACCTGCCGGTGCTGGCGGAGCACGTGCGGGCGGGGCGGCTCGACCTGTCGGCGATGGTCACGGAGCGGATCGGGCTGGAGGGGATTCCGGGGGCGTTCTCGGCGATGCTTTCGGGG
>NZ_JARAVO010000251.1:0-13541 GCF_033792805.1 Streptomyces sp. PA03-1a | reverse complement strand
TTTTTTTTTTTTTTTTTTTAAAGCAAAAGGCGGATTACGGTTTTGAGGGGGGTCTGGTGGGGTGGGAGAGGGTGAGGTGGGAGGTGCGTGCGGATGGCGGGTGGCGGTGACGTGCTCCTGCTCGTCGACGAGGACGGGCGGGTGGCCGAGTGGCGGCCCAAGGCCGAGGAGCTGTTCGGCCTGCCCGCCGACCGGGCCGTGGGACGGCCCGTCGCCGACCTCGTCCGCGCGCCCGGATCAGCCCTGGGCCAGAGCGAGCTGCTGGTCAGGCCGCTCCTGCGCGGTGCCTGCGTGATGTGGGAGGTACGCGCGGGCGGCGACGCCCTCGGGGTGCGGGACATGGCGCTGCTGAAGGTGATGTTCTCGCAGGCCCCGGTGGGTCTGCACGTCCTCGACGACCAGTTGCGCCTGGTGCGGATGAACAGCGCGACGCGGGCGCTGCACGATGCCGCGCTCAGCCCCGGGCGGCACTTCAGCGAGGTGTTCCAGCTGGACGACCCGGTGACGGAGGAGGAGGTCGCCCGGCGGGTGCTGGAGACCGGCGAGCCGGTGGTGAACCGCCTGGTGCGCGGCGCACTGGGCGAGGGCCGGCCGCACCGGCGCATGTACCTCACGTCCGTCTTCCGTCTGGAGGGCCCGCATGGCGAGGTGCTGGGGCTGGTGGCCGCGGCCTCCGACGTCACCGAGCGGCAGACGAGCCGCCGGCGGATGGCCGTCCTGGACGCGGTGCGCGAGCGGGTGGGGCAGCGGCTGGACGTCGTCGCGGTCTGCGAGGAGCTCGCGGAGACGGTGGTCCCGGCGTTCGCCGGGATCGTGGTGGTGGAGGTGGTGGAGGACGTCGTGCGCGGCGAGGTGCCGCCGCTGGTCCCCGTCGACCGCGACGTGCCGCTGCGCAGGGCCGCCTACCGCGGGAAGATCTCGGCGTACCCCGTGGGGGACGTCCGGCACCTGCCCTACGGCACCCCGTTCGCCCGCGTGCTGGCCGATCTGCAGCCGCGGCTCATCCACGTGGACGAGAACAGCATGTGGCTGGCGGCGGACCCCGCCCGGGCCGACGCGATCCGCCGGCAGAACGTGCACTCGCTGATCGTGGCGCCGCTGGCGGTGCGCGGTGAGGCGCTGGGCCTGGTCAGCTTCTACCGGCACGAGGACGAGGACCTCTTCGACGAGGAGGACGTCAGGCTGGCGCTGGACGTGTGCACCCACGCGGCGCTGTGCATCGAGAACGCCCGGCGCTTCACCCGCGAGCGCACCATCGCCGCGACCGTGCAGCGCCGGCTGCTGCCGCAGCGGCCGGCGCCGCGGATCGCGCTGGAGACGTCCCACCTCCACCTGCCGGGCGTGGAGGGCGGAGGGGCGTGGTTCGACGTGATCCCGCTGCCCGGGGCACGGACGGCGCTGGTCGCCGGTGACGTCAAGGGGCGGGGCGTCGAGGCCGCCACCACCATGGGGCAGTTGCGTACGGTGATCCACTCCCTGGCCGCGCTCGACCTGCAGCCCGAGGAACTGCTGGCCCGGCTGAGCGACACGGCGACCCGGCTGGCCGAGGAGCGGGCGGCGCTGCCGGCCGGGGACCCCCTGCACCGCGAGCCGCTGACCGCGGAGTGCGTCATCGCCGTCTACGACCCGCTCGACCTCACCTGCACGATCGCCCTCGCGGGCCACCCGCAGCCGATCGCCGTCTTCCCCGACGGCGCGATCGAGTCGCTGTCCGTCTCTGCCGGTCCGCTGCTGGCGGAGACGAGCAACACCCCTTTCTCCGCCGCCACGGTCGCGCTCCCCGAGCACACCACCCTGCTGTTCGGCACCTCCCCGCTGACGGACCTGCTCCACCCGGGCTCGGGAACGCTGCACGGCCTGCTGGAGCGGTACGGCCGGGGCCCGCTGCAGGAGCTGAGCGACGCCTTCGCGTACGCCATCAGGAACGGCAGCCAGCCCGGGGACCTGCTCATGCTGTTCGCCCGCACCCGGGGGTTCCCCGGCGACCGGGTGCTGACCTGCCCGCTGCCCAGCGACGCGGAGGCGGCGCCCATCGCGCGGTCGTTGGCGCGGCGCCGGCTGGCGCAGTGGGGGGTCGACGAGGAGACGGCCTTCACCACGGAGCTGATCGTCAGCGAACTGGTCGGCAACGCGGTGCGGTACGGGGCCCCTCCCCTGCAACTGCGGCTCGTGCTGGACGCCACGCTGACCTGCGAGGTCAGCGACGCGGGAGCCAGCGCGCCTCACTTGAAGCACGCCCGCACCCTGGACGAGAGCGGGCGCGGCCTGTTCATCGTCTCCCGCTGCGCCGACCAGTGGGGCACCCGCTACCACGGCGAGGGCAAGACCATCTGGGCCGAACAGTCCCTGCAGACCCCGGTCCCGCCCCTACGGGCCGCCTACGACGGCGCGGGGCCCTGATCACACGTGCGGAGGTGCGGGCGCCGACCGTTTCGCGAGGGAGCGCAAGGCGAGCGCCGCCGCCACCTCGGCCAGGCCGAGCAGCACGAGCCACAGCCCGACCAGCCGGGCCAGTGCGACCGCCGACTGCACGGGGAAGGCGAGCACGACGATCCCCGCGACGACGCCGAGCGCGGCCACGGCGAAGGCCATGCCCCGGTGCGGCATGTCCCGTCCCGCGACGGCGATGAAGCCCACGAGCAGGCCGGACACCAGCCAGTAGGCGCCGAGGACGAGGGAGAGCACGGCGGCGGTCTGCAGCGGGTGCCGCAGGCACAGCACCCCCGCGAGCACGGCGACCACCGCGACGATCACCGCCGTCACCCTACTGCCGCCGTCCCGGCGGGAGAACGCCGTGACGAAGTGGAAGACCCCCGTGACCAGCAGGTACAGGCCGATGACGACCGCCAGCACGTGCAGCGTCTCGTCCGGCCAGACGAGCACGGTCACCCCCGCCACGAGCGTCGCGAGGCCGAAGCCCAGGGACCATCCCCAGGAGCCCCCCAGCTTGCCGAGCACCTCGTCGGGGTCGGCCGGCCCTTGCGTCGTGGCGTGTCCGTACGGTGCGTTCATCGTGTCTCCCGGCGGTGCCCGCGGCGGCGGACGCCGCCGCGGGACGAAGGGCTGGGACGGCTCAGTGCAGGACCTTCTCCTTGAAGCGCTGGAACTCCTCCTCGGTCAGGTCGCCCCTGGCCTTGAGCTCCGAGAGCTTGGCGAGCGCGTCGACCCCGCCCGTCGCCGTGCCGGCGCCGCCCGCGGTCTCGCGGATGTAGTCGTCGAACGCCTTCTGGCGGGTGCGCGCCTGCTCCGCCTCGCGCTTGCCCATGCCCGAGCCGCGGAAGAGGAGGTAGGCGAGGATCCCGATGAAGGGGAGGACGAGCACGAAGAGCAGCCAGGCCGCCTTGGCCCATCCGTTCATGGTGTCGTCGCGGAAGACGTCCATCACGACGCGGACGATGAGGAAGATCCAGATCACCCACAGGAAGATCCACATCATCGTCCAGAACGCGCCCAGGACCGGGTAGTCGTAGGCCAGGTACATGTGACCGGTCATTTCCGTCTCCTCCTGGCGCCCGCCCCGTGCGGTTCCGGGGAGGGCGCGGGCCCGTGGCGGATGCCCGCCCGTGAAGCTGCGCGGTGGGCCGGGGTCAACCGTCCGACGCCGCCGCCTCCTTGGCCGGCTCCCGCGGTTCGCCCTCCTTGAGGCCGAGGGACAGCTGCCCGTCCTTGACGTCGGCGACGACCGTGTCCCCGGGGTTGATGGTGCCGTCGAGCAGCATGTTGGAGAGCCTGTTGTCGAGTTCGGTCTGGATGGTGCGGCGCAACGGCCGCGCCCCGAACTCCGGTTGGTAGCCCCGGTCGGCCAGCCACTCCTTGGCGGCCTGGGTGACCTCGAGGCCGACCTGCTGGGCGTGGAGCCTGCGGCGGCTGCGCTCCAGCAGGAGGTCGACGATCTGCACGAGGTCCGACCGGGTCAGCGCGTGGAAGACGATGATCTCGTCGATGCGGTTGAGGAACTCGGGCCGGAAATGCGCCTGGAGCTCGGCCATCAGGTCGTCCCTGATGTCGTCGACGGCCCCTTCGTGGTCGAGGATGTGCTTGGAGGCGATGTTGCTGGTCATGATGACCACGGTGTTCCGGAAGTCCACCGTGCGGCCCTGGGCGTCGGTGAGGCGCCCGTCGTCCAGCACCTGCAGCAGCAGGTTGAAGACGTCCGGGTGGGCCTTCTCGACCTCGTCGAACAGCACGACGCTGTACGGCTTGCGGCGCACCGCCTCGGTGAGCTGCCCGGCCTCCTCGTACCCGACGTAGCCGGGCGGGGAGCCGACGAGCCGGGAGACGGTGTGCTTCTCCTGGAACTCGCTCATGTCGAAGCGGATCATGCGTTCGGGGTCGCCGAAGAGGAGCTCGGCGAGCGCCTTGGCGAGTTCCGTCTTGCCGACGCCGGTCGGTCCGAGGAAGAGGAAGCTGCCGGTGGGCCGGTCGGGGTCGCCCATGCCGGCGCGGCCGCGGCGCACGGCCTGGGCGACGGCGTCGACCGCCTCGTCCTGGCCGATCACCCGCCGGTGGAGGTCCTCCTCCAGCTTCATCAGCCGCTCGCGTTCGGTCTCGTTCAGCTGGGAGACGGGGATGCCGGTGCGCGCGGACAGCACCTCGGCGATGTCCTCGGCCGTGACGCCGGGGGGCTGTTCCCGTTCCGCGGTGACCGCGGCGCGTTCGTTCTCCAGCTCCCGGATCCGCTCCTTGAGGCCGCCGGCGCGTTCGAAGTCCTCGGTGCTGACGGCCTCGTCCTTCTCGCGGCGGAGCTTGGTGAGGCGCTCCTCCAGCTCGTCGGACGGGCCCGGGCCGCCCAGGGAGCGCAGGCCCACGCGGGCGCCGGCCTGGTCCATGAGGTCGATCGCCTTGTCGGGCAGGAAGCGGTCGCTGACGTACCGGTCGGACAGGGCGGCCGCGGCGTCCAGTGCCTCGTCGGTGTAACGCACCTGGTGGTGCGCCTCGTAGGAGTCGCGCAGCCCGCGCAGAATCTCGACCGTCTCGTCGACGGAGGGCTCGGGGACCATCACGGGCTGGAAGCGGCGCTCGAGGGCGGCGTCCTTCTCGATGTACCTGCGGTACTCGTCGATGGTGGTGGCGCCGACCACGCTCAGGTCGCCGCGGGCCAGGGCGGGTTTGAGGATGTTCCCCGCGTCCATGGCGCCCTCGCCGCCCGCCCCGGCGCCGACGACGGTGTGGAGTTCGTCGATGAACAGGATGACGCTGCTCTTCGCCGCGGTGACCTCGTCGATCACCTTCTTCAGGCGTTCCTCGAACTCGCCCCGGTACTTGGAGCCGGCCACGAGTCCGGCCAGGTCGAGGCCGACCACCCTGCGGTCCCGGAGCGTCCTGGGCACCTCGCCGGCCACGACGCGCTGCGCGAGGCCCTCGACGATGGCGGTCTTGCCGACGCCGGGTTCACCGATGAGCACGGGGTTGTTCTTCGTCCGCCGGGACAGCACCTCGACGGTCTGCTCGATCTCCTCGCCCCGGCCGATCACCGGGTCCAGCCGTCCGGCGCGCGCCTCCTCGGTGAGGTCCCGGCCGTACTCGTCCAGGGTCGGGGTGTCGGTCGGCGCGGACCGGGGGCCGCCGCCCTTTCCGGCCAGGGCCGTGGGATCGGCGCCCTCGGAGCGCATCTCGAGGCCGGAGCGGGGGTCGTCCGCGAGCGCGGCGAGGATGTGCTCCGGGCCGATGTAGGAGGCGCCGGAGGCCTGGGAGCGCGCATGGGCGGCGAGCAGGGCGCGTTTCGCCGCCGGGGTCAGCGCCGGCTCCCCGCTGCCGGTGCCCGAGGGCAGGATCGCGCCCACGTCCTCGGCCAGCCGGTCGGGGTCCACACCCGCCTGCTCCAGCAGCTGCCTGCCCGCAGGTACGCGGGTGGCCGCCCACAGCAGGTGCTCGGTGTCGAGGTCGGCGCCGTCGGCGGCCGCCCGGCTCGCGGCGGCCGCCAGCAGTTCGTTCGAGGAGTCGCTGAGCAGGCGCCCGATGGGGACGCGCTGGACCGCGGGCGGCGATGCCGCGGGACTCATCCCGAAGAAGCGGTTGAAGAGGTCGGAGAACGGGTCGCCGGACCCGAAGGGGGAAGTCGTCACCTTGCCCACCCGTCCGGCGGGCCCACAACGGCTGAGTGGCGCCCGCCGTAGTCGATTTGCCCGTACTCCACCAGTGTTGGCCCGATCGGACGCGCGTGCCACCGGGGGTCCCGGCCGGTCACCGGACGCGGCGCGGCGCCGCCGCTCAGCCGGTCCGGGCCGCGGTCGCGGCGTCGCGGTGCGCCGGGGGCACCGGCAGCACGTCCGGCATCTCCCGGGCGGGGTTGCCGGCCCAGTGGGCCCCCGGCGGCATCTCCTCGCCCTTCATCAGGAAGGAGTCCGGCGCGAGGACCGCCTCGTCGCCCATCGTCACCCCGTAGTGCACGAGGGCGCCGACGCCGAGCGTGCAGCCGGCCCCGAGGGCGCTGTGGTCGGACTTGAAGGTCCCGTCCTCCTGGGAGTGGCACTGGATGCGGCTGCCCTCGTTGAGGACGCACTCGTCCCCGACGGCGACCAGGGAACGCTCCGGGAAGTAGCAGCCGTCGTCGAAGACCCGCCGGCCCACCCGGACGCCGAGCCAGCGCCAGATGACGCTCTTGAAGGGCGTGCCGTTGAATACCATGATCGCCTCGCTCACGCTCGTGACCTTCCAGTACCGCTCGTGCTGCCAGAAGGGGCGTTCGTAGATCGAGCAGTACAGCGGCCGCAGCCCGCGGAAGCCGGTGGCGATGCGTTCGGACAGCACCATGTCGGCGACCGTGAAGGCGAGCGTGAGGATGTTGGCGAGCGCGATCACCGACACCCCGAGCGCGTCGTAGAGGTCCGCGGCCACCGACACCACGAGCGCCACCCAGAAGAAGAACACCCACCGCGCGAGCAGGTGCAGCGCCATGGTGGAGACGTTGTGCTTGTTCTTGGCCGCCAGGCGCCGCCGGAAGGTCTCGCCGTCCTTGAGGTGGTCGAACTTGCTGTCGCGCAGGACGGACCGCGGGATCTCGAAGCTGGGCGAGCCCAGCAGGCCGACGCCCTCCCGCACCTTCCCGTCCACCGGGACCATGACCTTGGTCGCCAGGAGGCAATTGTCCCCCGTCCTGCCCTGCGACGGGTAGGCGACGTAGTTGCCGACGAAGTTGTGCGGCCCGATGCTGACGCGCGAGACGCAGAAGGACGAACTGGAGAAGTCGGCGTTGATGATCGACAGCCCGTCGGCCACCATCGTCCCCCGGCCGACGGCGCTGAGGAACGGGTTGTCCTGCTTCATGATCGTGCCGAAGTTCGACCCGGTCTGCTCCACGTGGGAGAGCCGGTAGCCCAGGCCGCCGAGGTAGTGGACGATGGCCGAGCTGTCGCCGAACAGGGTCTTGAAGAAACGCCGGTTGGTCAGGAAGCCGATGGTCCGGTGCATCCCGTACCGGAAGCCGAACAGGGGGTAGACCGTGTCCGGCCGGACGGCGCGGTTCAGCACGCGCGGGACCGTCACCGTGAACAGCAGGCCGAGCACCACCGCGCCGAAGAACAGGGCGACCGAGGTGACCAGGGCGTCGGAGTAGAACGACCAGGTCGTCAGCGCCCTGGGGTCCGGCTCCAGGAGCGAGGCGAACTGCGGCACGGCGGCGAACAGCAGCACCGAGCCGGCGACGGCCAGCGGCACGTAGACCAGGACCGCTCCCAGCAGCTGCGAGAGGGAGTAGCCCGCCCTGCGCGCGGTGCCGCAGCGGGCCGGGCCGACGGCCCGGTAGTCGACCTCGGCGGGCTGGGCGGGGGAGCCGTGCCAGTGCTCGCCGTCGGGGACGCGCTGGCCGGCGTGGAGCGAGGAGGCGTGCCCGAGCTGGGTGCCGTCGCCCATGACCGTGTCGATGTCGATCACCGTCACCTCGCCGACCAGCACGTCCTTGCCGAGCGTAACGGGGCCGCTCCGGATCACCCCGGACTCGGCGCGGTAACAGGAGAAGAACACGTCCTTGCGGATCACCGTGTCGTCGCCGATGGTGAGCAGGTCGGTGCAGACCGGCACGCGCCGTGACAGGACGGTGACCCGGCGTCCGATCTTCGCGCCGAGTGCCCGAAGGTAGAGCGTGTACAGCGGCGACCCGTGGAAGAACACCAGCGGATCCGACCGGATGAGGGTCTTGACGCACCAGAAGCGCAGGTAGGACAGGCTCCAGATGCGGATCTGCCGGGGCCGCCACCGGCCGACGAGCACCCACTTGGCGACGATCGGGAGCACGCACACCGCGACGAAGGTCATGCTGCCGAAGGCGATCGCCCGCAGGTAGGTGTCGACCAGGCCGGAGGCTCCGGCGATCCAGTCCACGCCCTTGGTGAGGACGAGCGCGGCCCCGAAGGAGTACGCCACGAAGAAGGCCAACTGCAGCGTCGCGCACAGCACGTAGTGGGGGGTGCCGGACGGCGGGCCCACCGCCGGCCGAGGCACCGCGGCGCGCGACGGGTCGGCGCCGGTGTACCCGTTCACACCGGGCGCGGAGGGGGCGGGCGCCGCGGCGGAAGCGGCGGGGGCGGCCGGTGCGGCCTCCTCGAGGGCGGCCGCCAGGCTGCGGACGGTGGGGTGGCGGTAGATCTCCTTCATCGACACCGACGGCGCGTCCGGCCGTTTCCTCAGCCGTGCGCAGAAGTGGGCCATCACCAGGGAGTCGGCGCCCAGGTCCTCGAAGAAGTGGCTGTCGACGCGGACCTGCTCGACGTGGACGACGCCGGCCAGGGTCTCCGCGAGGATCCTTTCCGTGCAGGTCCGCGGACCGGCACGATCACCTCCGGCGGCTGAAGCTTCATCCTGGTCGCGCCGACCGGCTTCGGCTGATTTGTCCACCATGTGATCCCCTGAGGGTCTACGACCATCCGCGTCCCAGCGGCCCGCTGCCACGAGGGGTCGTGGGCGCCTGTCCGGCCGTACGGGAAGAAGTCGTCTCCTTGCAGTCTCGAACGTCCGGCGCCGGGGCGCCAACCGCCGGGCCCGCGGCCGCCGGAGCGGTCACCGTGCGTAGGGCGGGCGCGCGCCGCGGAACCCCCGCCCGGGCCGCGGTCCTGACCCGTGGCCCGTGCGACAGGCCACCGTCGCGGGCGCGTGCCACGATGTGCGGGTGAGCGCGTTCTCGTCACTGCGGGCAACGGGGCAGACTCCGCGCCGCCCCGGCGTGACCACTCCGCGCCTGCGGTTCCTGCGCACCGAGACGGCGGGCGCCGGTTTCCTGCTGGCCGCCACGGTCGTCGCCCTGGCCTGGGCCAACCTGGCGCCGGGCAACTACGAGTCGGTGTGGCACACCCATCTGTCGCTCACGCTGGGTTCACGGGGGGTGTCGCTCGACCTGCGGGAGTGGATCAACAGCGGGCTGATGACGCTGTTCTTCTTCATCGTGGGCCTGGAGGCCCGCCGGGAGTTCGACCTCGGCGAGTTCCGCGAGCGGACCCGGATCACCCTGCCGACCATGGCCGGACTCGCCGGGATGCTCGTACCGCTCGGCCTCTACCTCGCCTTCACCCACGGCACCCCCGAAGCGCGCGGCTGGGGCACCGTGATCTCCACCGACACCGCGTTCGCCCTCGGGATGTACGCCCTGCTGGGCCGCAGACTCCCCGCGGCCACCCGGGCGTTCATCCTGACCGCGTCCGTCGTCGACGACTTCATCGCGCTCGCCGTGATCGCGTTCGCGTACACCAGCGGCATCTCGTGGCCCGAACTGTTCGTCGCCATCGGCCTCTTCGCCGTCGGGATCGGGGCGGCCAACTCCATCGTGCGGACCTGCGGCGAGTTCCGCGGCGCCGCCTACGCGCTGACCGGCGTGGCGGTGTGGTTCGCCCTGCTCGGCTCCGGGGTGGACCCGGTCGTGACGGGGCTGGCGCTCGGTCTCATGGCCTGCGATCACCCGGCGCGCGGCGCCGACCTGCGCCGGGCCAGCACGCTCTACCTGCGTTTCAGGGAGCAGCCCACACCCGCACTGGAGCGCAGCGCCCGGCGGGGTCTGGCGCTGTCGGTCTCGCTCAACTCCCGGCTGCAGGAGCTCTTCCGGCCCTGGACCAGCTATCTCATCGTCCCCGCCTTCGCCCTGGCCAACGCCGGCATCACCATCGACGCACGGCAGTTGGCGGCCGCGTTCACCTCCCCCGTCACCCTCGGCATCGTCGTCGCGTACGTGGTGGGCAAACCGCTCGGGATCGTGGGCGCCTCCGCGCTGACCACCCGGCTCAGCCGCGGCCGGCTGCGCCCGGCGGTCGGCTGGGGAGCGGTGACGGCCGGCGGCACCATCTCCGGCATCGGCTTCACCATCGCCCTCCTCATCGCGGACCGCGCGTTCCAGGGCGGACGGCTCGCCGAGGCGAAGGTCGGCATCCTCGCCGCGGTGGTCCTCTCCTTCCTGCTCACCTGGTGCGTCACGCTCGTCCTGAACCGGCTGCCCCGGGCGGTGCGCCGGCGGGCGCTGCTCGGCAAGTCGCAGCAACTGGAGGACCTGGCCGTCCCCGTGGACCCGGAGCGCGACCACGTCCGCGGCCCGCACGACGCCCTGGTCACCGTCGTCGAGTACGGCGACTTCGAGTGCCCCTACTGCGGCGAGGCGGAGCCCGTCATCCGCGACCTGCTCGCCGACTTCGGCGATGTCCGTTACGTGTGGCGCCACCTGCCGCTCGCCGACGTGCACCCCCACGCCGTCCAGGCCGCCCGCGCCACGGAGGCCGCCGCCGAGCAGGACCGCTTCTGGGAGATGCACGACCAGATCTTCGCCCACCCCCAGTCGCTCGACTCGCGGGGACTCGAACGGCTGGCCACGGCGATCGGGCTCGACATCGAGCGCTTCCGGCGCGACGTCGAGACCCGCTCCGTCGCGGTCCGGGTCGCCGAGGACGCCGAGTCCGCGGACCTGAGCAATGTGTCGGGGACCCCGACGTTCTTCATCAACGGCCGCCGTCACTACCGCGCGTACGACATCGAGAGCCTCTCGGCCGGGGTCCGCGGCGCGCTGGAGCGCGCGAAGGCGGCCCTCCACCACTGACGCCCCGCGGGCACTGTCGTACCGGGCCCGTAGGCTCCCGGTACCGCAAGCACGAACCGGGAGGGGGCCCCATGGACGAGACGGCGGTCGCCGACCTCGAGGCCCTCGCCACCGGACTGGCGGACCCCGACGCGGACCTCGACGCCCTCCACGTGCTGGAGGGGCGGGTGCTCGCCGCCCGCGACGCGGCCCTCGTCCCGGCGCTGGAGGCCCACCTCGCGGCCGTGGTGGAGGCGCGGGGCTGGTACGCACGCGCCGTACTCGCCGGGATCCTCGTGCACACGGCGGGCCGTGCCTCGCTGCCGGCACTGCTGCGCGCCCACGCCCCGGACCTCGGGGACGACCAGGACTCCCTCACGGCGCAGCTGACCCGCCTCGCCGAGGAGGACCCCGCCTCCGCCCGCGCGCTGCTGCTCCCCTGGACCCTCGATCCGGACCCGGAACTGCGGCGGACGGCGTTCTGGCTGCTCGGCTACGTCCGGCACGCGTCCGACGTCGAACGGCTCGCGCGGGCCGCCGCGGACCCGGACGAGGGCGTCCGCCGCGCGGTGGCGGGGGCGCTGACCGGGCATTGCGGGACCGATCCGCGGGCCGCCGACGTCCTGACCGGGCTGCTCTGCGACGACGCCGGTTGATCAGCCGGGCCGGAGGGCCGGGGCGGCGCACGGGGGAACACGAACCTGCCGGGCACCGCCGGACCGCGCGCGCAGTGGCCCGCGGCGCACCCGGTGTTACGTTGGTCAGTGCTCCAGGGTTGTGGAAACCGCCCGCGGCACCCCGTCGGGCAGTCGTCCGGAACCGCGCCCGCCCCCGACCGGCGCTCCCCGTCACCTGGCCGGACGCGGCCCGGTGACCTGCCGGACGGCGCGCGGCGTGGTAGGAATCGGGCAGGGGTCCGGTGGCGAGTGGAGCACGCGTGATCCGGGTATTGGTGGTCGACGACGAGGCCCTGATCCGTACGGGCTTCCAGCGCATCCTCGACGCGGCGGACGACATCGAGGTCGTGGGTGCGGTGCCCGGCGGGCAGGCGATCCGTACGGCGCAGGACGCCCAGCCCGACGTCGTCCTGCTGGACATCAGGATGCCCGACGTGGACGGGCTCACCGTCCTGGCCGGGCTCCGTCGGCTGCCGCAGCCTCCGGTGGTGGCGATGCTGACGACCTTCGACATGGACGAGTACGTGACCACGGCGCTCCGCTCGGGCGCGGCCGGTTTCCTGCTGAAGGACACCGACCCCGAGGAACTGCCCTTCCTGGTGCGAACCCTGGCCGACGGCGGCGCCGTGCTGTCGTCCAAGGTCACCCGGACGGTCGTGGACGGCTACCTTGGCGCGGGCCCGCAGGAGTCGGCGGCCCGCGGCGTGGCCCGGCTGACCGAGCGCGAGCGCGCCGTCCTCCTCCTGGTCGCCGAGGGCCTGTCGAACGCGGACATCGCCGGGCGGATGCACCTGGGGACGGGCACGGTGAAGGACCATGTGAGCGCCATCCTGACCAAGCTGCAGGTGGGCAGCCGGGTGCAGGCCGCGCTGCTCGCGGAGCGCGCGGGGCTGCTCAAGCGGCCGCAGGACGGTGAGGGCGGATGAGGTTCCGGCGTCCGACACCCGTGGTGGTGGACCTCGTCGTCGTCGCGGTCGCGCTGTTCGACATCTGGGTCAACGTCGACCCGGAGGAGCCGGTGCGCCTCGGGTGCGCCCTCGGCGGCGCCGTCGCCCTGATGCTGCGCCGGCGTCTGCCGCTGATCACCTTCGTCCTGGCGCTGCCTGCCGTGCTGGTCTCGGACGCCGCCTTCGCCACGCTGGCCGCGCTCTACACCCTCGCCTCGCTCTCCCAGCGCCGGTGGCTGCTGGCCGGCTGCGCGCTGGCCTTCACGATCGCCGACATGGCGCCGTGGCCCGCGCCGAAGTTCGACCTGTCCGAGCCCTCGACCCTGATCACCCTGAGCTACACCGCCGCGACGGCCGCCGCACCGGTCTTCCTGGGCCAGCTCGTGCAGGCCCGGCGGGACCTGTCGCTGCGGCTCACCGAGATCTCGGAGGCCCGTGACCACGAGCGGCTGCTCACCGCGCAGACCGTACTGGCCAAGGAACGCGCCCAGCTCGCGCGGGAGATGCACGACGTGGTCTCCCACCAGGTCAGCCTGATCGCCGTACGGGCCGGGGCGCTCCAGGTCGGCACGCAGGACGCCGAGGTCAAGGAGGCCGCGGCGACGATCCGGCGGCTGAGCGTGCAGACCCTGGACGAGCTGCGGCACATGGTGAGCGTGCTGCGCGCGGCCGGCGGCCGGCCCACGGAACTGACCCCGCAGCCCTCCCTCGCGGACCTGGAACGGCTGGTGAGCGGCAGCGGCATCGAGGCCGAGCTGCAGCCGGACCTGCCGGACGGGCTGCCGCCGACGGTGCAGCGCGCGGTGTACCGCACCGTCCAGGAGGCGCTGACCAATGTGCGCAAGCACGCGCCCGGGGCCTCCGCACGGGTCCGGATCCACCGCCAGGACGGCACCGTCCGGGTCACCGTCACCAACACCGCCCCCACCC
>NZ_JARAVO010000250.1:0-13695 GCF_033792805.1 Streptomyces sp. PA03-1a | reverse complement strand
GCCCGAGGGTGCGGGGCGCGGCGGGCGGCCGGCCGGGACGCTTCGGCGTGCGCCGAAACGTCCGGGGGCCATGCTGGGGACATGGTGCGAAACGACCACGCGGGAAGTGCCCTCGCCGCCCTCGCGGCACTGCTCGCCGACGAGACGCGGGCCGCGATGTGCCTGGCGCTGCTCGACGGCCGGGCCTGGACCGCGGGGGAGCTGGCCCGCCACGCCGGAGTGGCGCCCTCGACCGCCAGCGAGCACCTCGGCCGGCTCGTCGCGGGCGGGCTGCTCACCGAGGAACGCCAGGGCCGCCACCGCTACGTACGCCTCGCCGACGCCCGTACCGCGCAGCTCGTCGAGGACCTCGCCGCGCACGCCGGGCCGCCGCCCGCCGCGCCCCGCACCCTCGGGCAGGCGGGCGCCGGGAGTGCCATGGCCCGCGCCCGTACCTGCTACGACCACCTCGCCGGACGCCTGGGCATCCTCGTCACGGACGCCATGACCGACCGCGGACTGCTCCGGCAGAGCACCGGCTTCGCCCTCACCTACGCGGGCGTGGAGTGGTTCACCGGGCTCGGCGTCGACCTGGCCGCCGCACGCACCGGCCGCGGTCCGCTCGCCCGGCCCTGCCTGGACTGGACGGAGCGACGGCCGCACCTGGCGGGCGTCGCCGGGGCCGCGCTGTGCGGGCACGCCCTCGCGTCCGGCTGGTGCGTGCGCATCGGCAGCGGCCGCGCCGTCAAGCTCACCGCGCGAGGCCGCACGGCCCTCCACACCCACCTGGGCATCCCGCCACGCCCTGGAGGCACCCACCCCATGAACCGCTTCGAGGCCTTCCGCGCCCTCCACCGGGCCGGGCGCCCGCTCTTCCTGCCCAATGCCTGGGACCGCGCCTCCGCGGCCGCACTCGCCGCCCGCGGCTTCCCCGCGATCGGCACCACCAGCCTGGGCGTCGCCGCCGCGGCGGGACTGCCGGACGCGGCCGGCGCCACCCGCGAGACGACCCTGTGGCTCGCCCGCGACCTCGTCCGGCTGCCCGCCCTGGTCAGCGTCGACATCGAGGGGGGCTTCGGCTCCACGCCCGAGGACGTCGCCGAACTCGCCGCCGCCTTCGAACGGCTGGGCGTCGCGGGCGTCAACATCGAGGACGGCCGCCCCGGCGGAGCGGGCCTGACCGACCTCGCCGAGCAGGGCGAGCTCATCGCCGCGGTCAAACGCACCGCCCCCGGGCTCTTCGTCAACGCCCGCACCGACACCTACTGGCTGGGCACCGCCGGGCAGGACCCGCAGCACGAGACCCGCCGCCGTGCCGCCGCCTACCTCGCCGCCGGCGCCGACGGGATCTTCGTGCCCGGCCTGGCGGACGAGAGTGTCATCGCCGCGCTCGCGGCCGGCCTCGGTGCCCCGCTCAACGTCCTGCTCCCGCCGGGCGGCCCCGGGCTGCCGCGCCTTGCCGCCCTCGGGGTGAGCCGGGTCAGCACCGGCTCGCTGCTCTTCCGCGCCGCGCTCCACGCCGCCGTGGAGACCGCCGGGCACGCCGAGCGCGGCACGCCGCTCCCGGCGGGACTGCCCTCGTACGCCGACGCCCAGGACCTCGCGGCCGCCTACGCGCCGGTGGAAACGCGGCGGCCCGGGCGTCCGGGGTGAGCGGGGAGGTCCTGCCGCTCACCCCGGGGCGCCCGGGCCCACGGGTCGGGGGTGTCAGTCGCGCCGGCCGGCCAGCAGCGACTCGACCCGCTCCCGGACGTCCGCGGTGTCCAGGCCGCGCACCGTCACGGTGGTGCGGCGACGCAGCACGTCGTCCGCCGTCTGCGCCCACTCGTGGTCGCGGGCGTACACGACCTGGGCCCAGATCTCCGGGCCCTCGGGGTGGATCCGCTCCCCGAGCGCCGGGTCCTCGTTGACCAGCCGGGCGATGTCGAAGGACAGCGCGCCGTAGTGGGTGGCGAGGTGGCGTGCCGTCAGCGGGTCCAGGCGCCGCCCCGGCTCCCGGTCGACCAGCAGCCGGTGGGCGACCGCGTTGGGGTTGGCGACGCCCGGCAGCGGGACCCGCCTGGGCAGGTGGTCCAGCGGCTCCATGTCCTCGTTCAGCGGACCGCCGGGCAGCTTGGCGAGCTTGGCCATCACGGTGCGGCCGATGTGCCGGTACGTCGTCCACTTGCCGCCCGCCACCGACAGCATGCCGCCGCTGCCCTCGGTGACGACGGTTTCGCGCTTGGCCTTCTCCACGCCGCCGGGGCCGCCGGGCAGCACCCGCAGGCCCGCGAAGGCGTAGGTGATCAGGTCGCGGGACAGGTGCTCGTCGCGCACCGAGTGGGCGGCCTCGTCCAGGATCTGGGTGATGTCGGCCTCGGTGGCCCGCACGTCGGCCGGGTCGCCGGTGTACTCCTCGTCGGTGGTGCCCAGCAGCAGCTGGTCCTCCCACGGCAGGGCGAACGTGATGCGGTACTTGTCGATGGGGGTCGCCATGGCGGCCCGCCACGGGGCCTTGCGCTTCAGGACGATGTGGGCGCCCTTCGACAGCCGGATGCTGGGGGCGGCGCCCTTGTCCTCCATCCGCCGCAGGTGGTCGACCCACGGGCCGGTCGCGTTGAGCACCAGCCGCGCGTCGACGCCGAACTCGGTGCCGTCCAGACGGTCCTTCAGGTCGGCGCCGGTGACCCGGCCGTGGGTGAAGCGCAGGCCGGTGACCTCGGCGTGGTTGAGGACGACGGCGCCCGCCTCGACGGCGGCGCGCACCGTCATGACCGCCATCCGCGAGTCGTTCATCTGGTGGTCGTAGTAGACCGCGACGGCCTTGAGGTTCTCCGTGCGCAGGGCGGGGTTGGCGGCCGCCGCCCTGGCCGGGGAGATGATCCGGCCGACCCCGTCGCCGAAGGCGGACAGCGCCGAGTAGGCGAAGACCCCCGCCCCGAGCTTGGCGGCGCCGACCGGGCCGCCCCGGTAGACCGGCAGGTGGAAGGTGAGCGGGTTGACCAGGTGCGGAGCCACGTCCCTGGCCAGGACCCGCCGTTCCATGTGGTTCTCCGCCACCAGCTTGACCGCGCCGGTCTGCAGGTACCGCAGACCGCCGTGGACGAGCTTGGAGGAGGCGGAGCTGGTGGCGCCGGCGAAGTCGCCGGCGTCCACCATCGCGACCCGCAGCCCCGACTGCGCGGCGTGCCAGGCCACGGAGGTGCCCAGGATGCCGCCGCCGATGACCAGCAGGTCGTAGGTGGCGCGGCTCAGCAGTTCCCGGGTCTCGGCGCGGCCCGGGTTACGGCCGGCGGTCGGACGCGTCCCGAGGGCCGGGACGCGCTGCAGCGTGGTCATGATCGGTTCACTTCTCCTCTTCGATCCAGCCCATGGTCCGCTCGACGGCCTTGAGCCAGTCCTTGTACTCGCGGTCGCGGACGTCGGCGTCCATGCGGGGGGTCCATTCGGCGGCCCGGCGCCAGTTGGCGCGCAGTTCGTCGGTGTCCGACCAGAAGCCCACGGCCAGACCGGCGGCGTAGGCCGCGCCCAGGCAGGTGGTCTCGGCGACCAGCGGACGCACGACGGGCGCGTCCAGGAAGTCGGCGAGGGTCTGCATCAGCAGGTTGTTGGCGGTCATGCCGCCGTCGACCTTGAGCGCGGTGAGCTCCACGCCCGAGTCCTTGGTCATGGCGTCGACGATCTCCCTGGTCTGCCAGGCGGTCGCCTCCAGCACGGCGCGGGCGATGTGGGCCTTGGTGACGTACCGGGTGAGGCCGGCGATCACACCGCGGGCGTCGGAGCGCCAGTACGGGGCGAACAGACCGGAGAAGGCGGGCACGAAGTAGGCACCGCCGTTGTCCTCGACCGACAGGGCCAGGGTCTCGATCTCGGCCGCGGTCTTGATCAGGCCCATCTGGTCGCGCATCCACTGCACCAGCGAGCCGGTGACCGCGATCGAGCCCTCCAGGGCGTACACCGGCTTCTGGTCGCCGATGCGGTAGCCGACGGTGGTGATCAGGCCGTTGTAGCTGTTGATCGGCTTCTCGCCGGTGTTCATCAGCAGGAAGGTGCCGGTGCCGTAGGTGGACTTGGCCTCGCCCTCGGAGTAGCAGGTCTGGCCGAACAGGGCCGCCTGCTGGTCGCCGAGCGCGGACGCGACCGGCACGCCGGCCAGGGCGCCGGAGGCGGCCGTGCCGTACACCTCGGCGGAGGAGCGGATCTCCGGCAGCACCGCGGCGGGCACGCCGATGGACTCCAGGATCTTGTGGTCCCAGTCGAGGGTGTGCAGGTTCATCAGCAGCGTGCGGGAGGCGTTGGTCACGTCGGTGACGTGGTGTCCGCCGTTGACCCCGCCGGTGAGGTTCCAGATCACCCAGCTGTCCATGGTGCCGAAGAGGATCTCGCCGGCCTCGGCGCGCTCGCGCAGGCCCTCGACGTTGTCGAGCAGCCAGCGGATCTTCGGGCCGGCGAAGTACGAGGCCAGCGGCAGGCCGGTCTCGCGGCGGAAGCGGTCCTGGCCGACGTTGCGGCCGAGCTCCTTGCACAGGGCGTCGGTACGGGTGTCCTGCCAGACCAGGGCGTTGTGCACCGGCTCGCCGGTGTTCTTGTCCCACAGGACGGTGGTCTCGCGCTGGTTGGTGATGCCGATCGCCTTGACGTCGGCGGAGGTGATGCCGGCCTTGCTGACGGCCTCCTCGACGACCTCCTGGACGTTCCTCCAGATCTCGGCGGCGTCGTGCTCGACCCACCCCGGCTTGGGGAAGATCTGCTCGTGCTCCTTCTGCCCGACCGAGACGATCCGGCCGTCCTTGTCGAAGATGATGCAGCGCGATGACGTGGTGCCCTGGTCGATGGCCGCGATGAACGGGCCTGTGGTGTGGGCGTCGGTCACGGTGTGCTCCTCAGGTCCTTGGGATGTCGGGGGCTGCTTCTCAGAATGCGATCTTGTAGAGGCCGGCCGCGAGGACCGAACCCACGATCGGGCCGACGACGGGTATCCAGGCGTAGCGCCAGTCGGAGCCACCCTTGTTGGGCAGCGGCAGCAGTGCGTGCACGATGCGCGGACCGAGGTCGCGTGCGGGGTTGATGGCGTACCCGGTCGGCCCGCCGAGCGAGAGGCCGATGCCGACGACGACCAGTGCGACCATCAGGGTGCCGGTACCGGAGACCGCCAGGCCCTTGGTGAGGCCGAGGGTCAGGATGAACAGCACCAGGACGAAGGTGCCGATGATCTCCGTGGCGAGGTTCTGCGCGACGTTGCGGATCTCGGGGCCGGTGGAGAATACGCCCAGCACCGGGCCGGGGCCCGTGGTCTGCTTCTCGGCCGCCGCGGTGGCCTGCGCCCCCGGACCGCCGGTGATCTCGGCGTCCGTCAGGTGGGCCTGGAACTGGCCGTAGTAGGTGATCCACACCAGGGTCGCGCCGATCATCGCGCCGAGCATCTGGCCGGCCAGGTAGACCGGGACCTTGCTCCACTCGCCGCTGTCGACCGCGAGGCCGATCGTGACGGCCGGGTTCAGATGGGCGCCGGAGAGGGAACCGGAGATGTAGGCGCCGGCCAGGACCGCGAAGCCCCAACCGAAGGTGATGGCCACCCAGCCGGCGTTACGGGCCTTGGAGCTCTTGAGGGTGACAGCCGCGCAGACGCCGCCGCCGAGGAGGATCAGAACAGCGGTACCGATGGTCTCGCCGATGAAGATGTGCTCGCTGGACATGCGACTCCTTTGTCCTTCGTCCAGGGGAAGGCGAACTCCGGTCCCGTTCCGGAATTCGTGGGCCTGTCACCAGGCCCTCGGCGGTCCCACGGTTACGTCCACCTTACCGACTCCGTCGGCTGGTGTTCGACAATGTCGACCGTCGAACGAGAGTGTTCTCCTGCGCAACCACGCGCGTCAAGGGTTCGTCAGGTTGCGGAAAGGTCTCCGAGTCGGGTCCCGGCCGGCGTCAGAAGCGGCCGGCGCCCAGGTCACGGGAGACCGCCCTGGCGCAGTCCCGCACCGCCGCGACCAGCTGCGGCCGGATCTCGCCGTCCGCGCAGACCCGTTCGACCGCCCCGGTGACGGCCACCGCGCCCACGGGCATGCGGTGCCGGTCGTGGATGGGGGCGGCGATGGACGCCACCCCGTCCCAGGTCTCCTCCAGGTCCGAGCCCCAGCCCCGGGCGCGGGTGAGGTCCAGCACACCCTCGAAGTCCGCGTCCCCGGTGATCGTGCGCGCGGTCAGCTGCTCGCGCTTCAGGTCGACCGCCTCGCCGTGCGCCACCGGGTCGTAGGCCGAGAGCACCTTGCCCAGCGCGCTGCTGTGGAGCGGGTGCATCGCCCCGACCTCCAGCACCTGACGGCTGTCGTCGGGGCGGAAGACGTGGTGGACGATGAGCACCCCCTGCTGGTGCAGCACGCCCAGGTAGACCGCCTCGCCGCTGGAGCGGGCCAGGTCGTCGGTCCACACCAGGGCGCGGGCCCGCAGCTCGTGCACGTCCAGGTAGCTGTTGCCCAGCCGCAGCAGCTCGGCCCCCAGCTGGTAGCGGCCCGAGACCGGGTCCTGCTCGACGAAGCCCTCCTGCTGCAGCGTGCGCAGGATGCCGTGCGCCGTGCCCTTCGCCAGGCCCAGGGAGGAGGCCACGTCCGACAGGCCGAGCCTGCGCTCGCCGCCGGCCAGCAGGCGCAGGATCGCGGCCGCCCTGGCGAGCGACTGGATGGGACCTGGCATGAACAACCCCTCCGTAAGGAACGACCAAACGCCGAGATAGCAGGTTCGACAATGCTGAACGCTGTCAGACGATGCCGACCGTCATCATCCCAGAGAAGAGTGTGACACCGCCGTCCGCCCCTCGGAATGCCCCGCGGCGGAATCCGGGGTCTTGGCTACGCTGGCCTGGTGTGTACCAGCAGCACCGGCGCACACCAAGCCGACAGCCGTCGCACTCCAGGGAGCACACCCATGGCCCAGCCGTCCCTTCCGTCCAACAGCGGTGCCCGAGGCGCAGCACTGCGAGAGGCCCTGGCGACCCGGGTGGTCGTCGCAGACGGGGCGATGGGCACGATGCTCCAGGCGCAGAATCCCACCCTCGAGGACTTCCAGGGGCACGAGGGCTGCAACGAGGTCCTCAACGTCTCCCGCCCCGACATCGTCGCCTCCGTCCACCGCGAGTACTTCGCCGTCGGCGTGGACTGCGTGGAGACCAACACCTTCGGCGCCAACTTCTCCGCCCTCGGCGAGTACGACATCCCCGACCGGATCGTCGAGCTGTCCGAGGCCGGCGCCCGGATCGCCCGCGAGGTCGCCGACGAGTTCACCGCCGCGGACGGCCGGCAGCGCTGGGTCATCGGCTCCATGGGGCCCGGCACCAAGCTGCCCACCCTCGGCCACATCGGCTACGGCGCCCTGCGCGACGCGTACGAGCAGAACGCGGCCGGGCTCCTCACCGGCGGCGCCGACGCGCTGGTCGTGGAAACCACCCAGGACCTGCTGCAGACCAAGGCCGCGGTCATCGGCGCCCGCCGGGCCCTGGAAGCGGCCGGTCTCGACGCGCCGCTGATCTGCTCGGTCACCGTCGAGACCACCGGCACCATGCTGCTGGGCTCCGAGATCGGGGCCGCGCTCACCGCACTGGAACCGCTCGGCATCGACATGATCGGCCTGAACTGCGCCACCGGCCCCGCCGAGATGAGCGAGCACCTGCGCTACCTGGCCCGGCATGCCGGCATCCAGCTCTCGTGCATGCCGAATGCGGGCC
Source organism: Streptomyces sp. PA03-1a (assembly GCF_033792805.1). Taxonomy (NCBI): domain Bacteria; kingdom Bacillati; phylum Actinomycetota; class Actinomycetes; order Kitasatosporales; family Streptomycetaceae; genus Streptomyces; species Streptomyces sp. PA03-1a. The sequence continues at coordinate 6,020 of NZ_JARAVO010000250.1, read as the reverse complement.
TCCCCGTCCTCGGCAAGGACGGCGCACACTACCCGCTGACCCCCAGCGAACTCGCCGACGCCCAGGAGGCCTTCGTCCGCGAGTACGGGCTCTCCCTGGTCGGCGGCTGCTGCGGCACCACCCCCGAGCACCTGCGCCAGGTCGTCGAACGCGTCCGCGGCCACGAGATCACCCCGCGCGCGCCGCGCCCCGAGCCGGGCGCCTCCTCGCTCTACCAGACCGTCCCCTTCCGCCAGGACACCTCGTACCTCGCCATCGGCGAGCGCACCAACGCCAACGGCTCCAAGAAGTTCCGCGAGGCCATGCTGGACGGCCGCTGGGACGACTGCGTGGAGATGGCCCGCGAGCAGATCCGCGAGGGCGCCCACCTGCTCGACCTGTGCGTCGACTACGTCGGCCGCGACGGCGTCGCCGACATGAACGAGATCGCCGGACGCCTGGCCACTGCCTCCACCCTGCCGATCGTGCTGGACTCCACCGAGCCCGAGGTGCTCCGCGCGGGCCTGGAGAAGCTCGGCGGCCGCGCCGTGATCAACTCCGTCAACTACGAGGACGGCGACGGCCCCGACTCCCGCTTCGCCCGCACCACCCGCCTCGCCGCGGAACACGGCGCCGCCCTGATCGCCCTCACCATCGACGAGGAGGGCCAGGCCCGCACGCCCGAGAGCAAGGTGGCCGTGGCCGAGCGGCTCATCGCGGACCTGACCGGCAACTGGGGCATCGACGAGAGCGACATCATCGTCGACTGCCTGACCTTCACCATCGCCACCGGCCAGGAGGAGTCCCGCAAGGACGGCATCGCCACGATCGAGGCGATCCGCGAACTCAAGCGCCGCCACCCGCAGGTGCAGACCACGCTCGGGCTGTCCAACATCTCCTTCGGCCTCAACCCGGCCGCCCGCATGGTGCTCAACTCGGTCTTCCTCCACGAGTGCGTCGAGGCCGGCCTGGACTCGGCGATCGTGCACGCCTCCAAGATCTCGCCGATCGCCCGCATCCCCGAGGAGCAGCGCGAGGTCGCCCTGGACCTGGTGTACGACCGGCGCCGCGAGGGCTACGACCCGCTGCAGCGCTTCCTGGAGCTCTTCGAGGGCGTCGACACCAAGTCCGTCAAGGCCGGCCGAGCCGAGGAACTGGCGGCGCTGCCGCTGGAGGAGCGCCTGCAGCGGCGCATCATCGACGGCGAGAAGAACGGCCTGGAGGCCGACCTGGACGAGGCCCTGACCTCCCGTCCCGCCCTCGAGATCGTCAACGACACCCTCCTGGAGGGCATGAAGGTCGTCGGCGAGCTCTTCGGCTCCGGCCAGATGCAGCTGCCGTTCGTCCTGCAGTCGGCCGAGGTGATGAAGACCGCCGTCGCGCACCTCGAACCGCACATGGAGAAGTCCGACGCCTCCGGCAAGGGCACCATCGTGCTGGCCACCGTCCGCGGCGACGTCCACGACATCGGCAAGAACCTCGTGGACATCATCCTGTCCAACAACGGCTACAACGTCGTCAACCTCGGCATCAAGCAGCCCGTCTCGGCGATCCTCGACGCCGCGCACGAGCACTCCGCCGACGTCATCGGCATGTCCGGCCTGCTGGTGAAGTCCACGGTGATCATGAAGGAGAACCTGGAGGAGCTGAACCAGCGCGGCCTCGCCGCCACCTACCCGGTCATCCTCGGCGGCGCCGCCCTCACCCGGGCCTACGTCGAGCAGGACCTCCACGAGCTCTACCAGGGCGAGGTCCGTTACGCCCGCGACGCCTTCGAGGGACTGCGCCTGATGGACGCCCTCATCGCCGTCAAGCGCGGAGTGCCGGGCGCCACCCTCCCCGAGCTGAAGCAGCGCCGGGTGGCCGCCCGCGCGGGCGTCGTGCCCGAGCCCGAGGAGAACCGGGGCCAGATCCGCTCCGACGTCGCCGTCGACAACCCGGTGCCGACCCCGCCGTTCTGGGGCTCCCGCGTCGTCAAGGGCATCCCGCTCAAGGACTACGCGTCCTGGCTGGACGAGGGCGCCCTGTTCAAGGGCCAGTGGGGGCTCAAGCAGTCCCGTACCGGCGGCCCCACCTACGAGGAGCTGGTGGAGACCGAGGGCCGTCCGCGGCTGCGCGGGCTGCTGGACCGCCTGCAGAGCGAGGGGCTGCTCGAGGCCGCCGTCGTCCAGGGCTACTTCCCCTGCGTCTCCAAGGGCGACGACCTGATCATCCTCCACGAGGACGGCACCGAGCGGACCCGGTTCACCTTCCCGCGCCAGCGCCGCGGCCGCCGGCTGTGCCTGGCCGACTTCTTCCGTCCCGAGGAGTCCGGCGAGACCGACGTGGTCGGCCTGCAGGTCGTCACCGTCGGCAACCGGATCTCCGAGGCGGCCAACGAGCTGTTCGCCGCCGACGCCTACCGCGACTACCTCGAGCTGCACGGCCTGTCCGTCCAGCTCGCCGAGGCCCTGGCCGAGTACTGGCACGCCCGGGTCCGCGCCGAGCTCGGCTTCGCCGGGGAGGACCCGGCCGCGATGGAGGACATGTTCGCCCTGAAGTACCGGGGCGCCCGCTTCTCGCTGGGCTACGGCGCCTGCCCCGACCTGGAGGACCGGGCCAAGATCGCGGAGCTGCTGGAGCCCGAGCGGATCGGGGTCCGGCTGTCGGAGGAGTTCCAGCTCCATCCGGAGCAGTCCACCGACGCGATCGTCATCCATCACCCGGAGGCCAAGTACTTCAACGCGCGGTAGTCGGACGTACGTCGTACACTGGACGGTCCGATACGGCACCTGGCCGGTCGCACGCCCCCACCACCCGGGCGCGAGGCGACCGGCCTTTGTGCCCCCTGAACGCAGAGGAGTGGGGCGCATGACGAGCGGTATTCCCGCCACCGAGATCCGGCCGGCCCGGGAGGCAGGCCTGCAGGCCGTGCTCCTGGACATGGACGGCACGCTGGTCGACACCGAGGGTTTCTGGTGGAACGCGGAGGTCGAGGTCTTCGCGGAGCTCGGCCACGTGCTGGACGACACCCACCGTGAGGTCGTCGTCGGCGGTCCCATGACCCGCAGCCTCGGACACCTCATCTCGGTCACCGGGACGGACGCCACGCTCGCCGAGCTGTCCACGCTGATCAACCTGCGTTTCGTCGAGCTCATCGGCCGCGGCGTGCCGCTGATGCCGGGCGCCCAGCGCCTGCTCACCGAACTGGCCGCGCACGGGGTGCCCGCCGCCCTGGTCTCCGCCTCCCACCGGCGCATCATCGACGCCGTCATGCTCTCCCTCGGCTCCCACCACTTCGCCTTCTCCCTCGCCGGGGACGAGATCGAGCGGACCAAGCCGCACCCCGACCCGTACCTGACGGCCGCGGCACGGCTGGGCGCGGACCCGGCACGGTGCGTGGTCGTCGAGGACACCCCCACCGGGGTCGAGGCCGCCGAGGCCGCCGGCTGCCAGGTCGTGGCCGTCCCGTCCATCGCCGCCATCGCACCTGCCCCCGGGCGGACCGTGGTGACCTCCCTGGAACGGGTGGACGTGCCTTTTCTGCGCTCTCTGATTACGTCCGTTCACTGAGCGTCGCCGTGAATTGAGCGGAAACTCTGGGCGCTTGCCCGGCTATTTTGCGTGACGATTCGGAGCGTCGAATTGTTTACCGGCCAGTACGCCGGGACGTGATACTTTTCACGTCGACGGCAGTCGACAGCGCGCGCCGGACGTGCTCCACTCCGTCAAAACGCGGTGCGGTCGGGGTGGTTGTGTCCGGATTGCGGAACACCGCGCTGTTCGTTCCGCCGTCCGGATATCGGTACGGCACTCCTTGTTATCTGCCCGTGACGCGGGCTCAACTTCTCCGTGTTCGGGGGCGGTCCACCGGAATGCCGGTCCCCAGCAATTACGGGTATCGTCGCCCCGCTCAACACTGCACGGCCGAGGGCCGGAAGAGGGAGAACAACGAGGATGAATCGCAAGCTACTGGTGCTGCCGGCCCTGCTGGGCCTCGCCGCGCCCGTACTCGCCGGGTGCGGTGACTCGACCGGCGGTGGCGGTGGCGGTGACGCGGTCGTCATCGGCACGACGGACCACATCGAAGTGTCCGACGAGCTGCCCTCTCCCGTGGACCCGGCCACCTCGTACGACGGTGGCACGTACAGCTTCTTCAACAACACCTTCCAGATGCTGCTCGGTTACTCTCGCAGCTCCACCACCCCCGAGCCGGACGCCGCCAAGTCCTGCGGCTTCACCGACACCAAGTCGGAGGTGTACCGCTGCACGCTGCGGGACGGCCTGAAGTTCGCCAACGGCCACGACCTCACCTCGGAGGACGTCAAGTTCTCCGTCGACCGTGTGCTGAAGATCAAGAGCGACTTCGGCCCCTCCAGCCTCCTCGCGAACATCGACAGCGTCGAGGCCCAGGACCCGAAGACCGTCGTCTTCCACCTCAAGGCCCCCGACGCGACGTTCCCGTACCGGCTGGCTACCCCGGCCGCGGCCATCGTCGACAGCGAGGTCTACAGCGCCACCCAGCCGCTCAACGGCCTGAAGATGGAGGGCTCCGGCCCCTACAAGCTCGACTCGTGGGAGGACGGCAAGGCCGTCCTCAGCGCGAACCCGAACTACAAGGGCCTGGTCAGCAACCGCAGCAACGACAAGGTCGAGGTCCGCTTCTTCGCCTCCGCGAAGGAGATGATGAAGGCGCTCACCGACGGCGAAGTCGACCTGGTGAACCGCACCCTCACGCCGGACCAGATCAACGCGGTCGAGCAGGGCACGGTCGAGAAGGTCAAGCTGACCGAGACCCCGGGTGGTTCGGTCCGCTACATGTTCTTCAACATCGACGACCCGTCCGTGAAGCCCGAGGCCGTCCGTGAGGCCATCGCGCGCGTCATCGACCGTGACACCCTCACCCGTGACGTGACCGGCCGCACCGCCTCCCCGCTGTTCGGCGCCGTTCCGACCGGCATCACCGGCCACACCAACTCGTACTTCAACGTGTACGGCGAGCCCAACCGGAACAAGGCCGCCGAGGTGCTGTCCTCCGCCGGCATCAGCACCCCGGTCAAGATCACCTACTCCTACCCGACGGACCGCCCGGCCACCCCGAACAAGGAGGAGGCCGAGAACGTGAAGAAGCAGCTCGACGCCACCGGCCTGTTCGACGTGACCCTCAAGGGCAGCCCCTGGAAGACCTTCCTGCCGGGCGCCGTCAAGGGCAAGTGGGCCGCGTACTCGCTCAGCTGGCTCCCCGACTTCCCGGACGCCGACACCTACATCGCGCCGTTCTTCGCGGAAGGGTTCCTCGACCTCAACTACGGGGCCGGGGACATCAAGAACTCGCTCCTGCCGGCCACCCGCCAGTCCGCGAACCGCAGCAAGACGGACAAGGACTTCTCGCAGATCCAGAACATCCTGGCGCAGGACCTCCCGATGATCCCGCTGTACCAGGACAAGCAGTACGTCGCCAGCCGCGACGGCATCACCGGAACCGAATGGTTCCTCAATTCCTCCTCGACCGCCCAGTTCTGGGAGATTGGTCGCGGTGTGACAGGATGAGCCACCCGCTGGGCGGACCCGGGAAATCCCCCGGTCCGCCCGGCCGGGGCCGGCCCCGTACGACGAAGCTGTGAGGGAAGTCTCGTGAGGAATCGAGTCCAGCGACTGGCGCTCCCACTCTCCGCGACCTTGACGGCGGTCGTGGTCGCCGGCTGCGGTTCGGGAGGGTCGGACGGCGAGGCCTCCGGAGAGCCCCTCACGATGGGGATCACGGACAAGGTGACGGCGGTCGATCCGGCCGCCGGTTACGACGTCGGCTCCTGGATCGTGTTCAACAACGTCTTCCAGTCGCTGCTCAGCTTCCCCAGGGGCGCCACCAAGCCCGAGCCCGAAGCCGCGGAGAGCTGCAAGTTCACCGACGCGCAGAGCAGGACGTTCGACTGCACGCTGCGGCAGGGTCTGAAGTTCAGCAGCGGTGAGGCGCTGACGTCGCAGGACGTGAAGTACTCCTTCGAGCGCACCATCAAGATCAATGACGAGAACGGTCCGGCGGTGCTGCTGGACGCGATCAA
>NZ_JARAVO010000024.1:7900-57509 GCF_033792805.1 Streptomyces sp. PA03-1a | reverse complement strand
TCCCTGCGGCCCGGCGGGTCCAGCAGGTCCAGCAGGCCCCTGCGGGCCGGGAGGTCCAGGCGGGCCGGGAGGTCCGGGAATGCCGGGGCGGCCCGGGTGACCATAGCCCGGGCGGCTGGGGCAGTAACCGGGGAAGTACGGGAAGAGAAAGCACGGATCAGCGAGGCCGGCTTGAGCGTCAGGCTTCACGGCGGCAGCCTCGCCACCATCGGCGTACGCGGCACCTGTCAGAGCACTGGACGCCAGGGCCACGCTCACGGCCCCCGCCCAAAACGCCCGAGGTATGGCTATTCGAGACAACACGTCACCTCCAGGAAGGGGCCCGCAGCGGGCGGCAGCCGCCGCTACTGGCAGAGAGGAGCGGTCATCAACAGCCGCGAGCCCAAAGAAAGAGTCGCTCTCCGTGTCGAGCTGCGCACACTGAGTGGCCGACCGGGTGAGTCCCGCGGGGCCACTGGCCTAGCTCGGCTTCCCGCATCGTTCGCATGACGGTCTGGCTATGCTAGGCGGACAGCGTCGCTGGTTATGGGCCGGACGGATCGTGATCGATCACTGGAGATCCGTCCCATGCCGGAGTTCGAGCTTCCCGAGGACATCACTTCCCTCGACGACGATGCGCTGGCAGCGGCCCTCGATGGGGCCCGCGGCGCTTTCGCGCAGCTGTCCGCCGCCGACAACGTCACCCCCGATGGCCTGGTCCGCATGCGCGAGCTGGCGGCCGGTGTCGAAGCCATCCGCACCGAGCAGGCCGCCCGGGTCACGGCCGCCGAAGAGGCCGCCGCGGAGATCGAGGCCCTGGCCGCGCAGGTCCGCGGCGACGAGGGCGGCGCGGAGACCGAGGTTGAGCCGGAGCCGGTGGTCGAGCCGGCCACCGCCGCCGCCGTGGAGCCTCCGGCGCCCGTGGAGCCGGAGCCGGTCCCGCAGGCGCAGACCGCGTCGATGGCGCGCCGCTCCCTGAACCTGTCGCACGTCCGGCAGCGTCAGCCCCGTGTCCTGCCGGAGCCCCCGGCCCCGACCACGTCCATCACCGCGGCGGTCGACGTCCCCGGCTACACCCCGGGCTCGGCTCTGGAGTTCGGCCAGATCACCGCCGGGATCATCTCCCGCGCGAACGCCCTCAAGACGGCGGGCGGCGGCGTCGGGCAGGTCATCTCCTACCGGCACCCGTACCCGCAGGAGCTGATCGTCACCGACTCCTCGTCGGCCCCGGAGGGCACCGAGGTTGCGATGCGCGCGGCCGACCAGCGGCGCCTGCCGCAGAGCAACCTTGTCGCGTCCGGCGGCTGGTGCGCCCCGTCGGAGACGCTGTACGAGATCACCGACGTGTCCTGCCCGGACATGCTGTGGGACCTGCCCGAGGTGCAGCTCGCCCGGGGTGGCCTGCGCTACTACAAGACCCCGTCGCTGGACGTGGGCGCGCTGACCTGGGTCCACACCGAGGCCGACGACATCTCCGGCGCCACCAAGCCCTGCTTCAAGGTGCCGTGCCCGGACCCGGTCGAGGTCCGCTGTGACGCGGTCGGTGTCTGCCTGGAGGCGGGCATCCTGACGCAGCGCCACTTCCCGGAGCTGGTCTCCTGGTACCTCCGCAACACGATGGTGGCCCACGAGATCCGCATCCGCTCCGAGCTGTGGACGCAGGCCATCGCCCTCGCCACGCCGGTCGCCATCCCCGCCACCTTCGGCGCCGTGTCGGCGATCTTCGCCGCGGTTGCGCTGCAGGCCGCCGACATGATCGAGCGCCACAGCTTCTGTGACTCGATCTCGCTGGAAGTCGTCTTCCCGTGGTGGTCGCGGAACCTGTTCCTCGCCGACATCGCCCGCCGTAACGGCGTCAGCATCGACGAGGTCTCCAACGCCGACGTGCAGGACGTGTTCAGCCCGCTCGGCGTCCGCATCCAGTGGGCCCGCAACCTGACCCCGGCCGTGCCGACCGACATCGGCGGCGCCACCCCCGCCACGGCCTGGCCGGACGAGGTCTCGTTCCTGATCTACCCGGCCGGCCAGCTCCAGCTGGGCCGCGGTGAAGAGGTCAACCTCGGCGTCATCCACGACAGCACGAAGTTCTCCACGAACGACTACACCGCGCTGTTCGCGGAGGAGTGCATCGCGCTCATCGACCGCTCCGTCGACACGCGGTACGTCACCGTCCCGGTCTGCCCCTCGGGCACCACCGGCGGCCAGCAGCTCCTGACCTGCCCCGCAGTCTGATCCCTGCCCGCCCCAGTCGTGCCGGGCCCGTCCGAGGCGCGGGCCCGGCACACCCCTATGAACACGGAGGCGAGCAGTGGCCGCAGGTCTGCGAAGGTACGTCGAGGCCATCCCCGGCACCGCGCTCCCGCACGGCATCCTCAACACGTGCACGGACGTCCGCGACGTCGACGACGTCCACGAGCTGCTGGGTGTCGAGTGGCTCGCGCTGGGCTGCTGCCCCGTCCAGGTGTGGCAAGACCCGTGCATCAACGATGACGAGTCCCCGGGCGCCCCGGCACAGAAGACGTTCTGCCGCCCCGAGCTGGAGCACGCCGAGCCCATCACGGTGTACGCCGGGTCGGAGTGCTCCACGATGGGCTGGACCTACGCCGAGGCCCGCGCCCACGCCGAGGCGTCGCTGGAGCTCGGCGAGCAGCAGGCCGTAGAGGCCGGGTTCTGGACGCAGCACCTCGCGACGACAGCCGTCGACCTCACCCCGGCCGAGGGTCCGGTGAACATCGCGCAGGGCGTCGCCGCCCTTGAGGGCTGCCTCGCCGAGTCGTACGGCGGCGTCGGCACCCTCCACGTCCCGGCCGGCGCGGCCGCCCTGCTGGGCTGCTGCAACCTCGTCCGCGAGGACCCCGCCAGCGGCTCCCTGCGGACCCTTGCCGGAAACTGCACGATCATCGGCGCCGGGTACTCGGCGATGAACACCGGCCCCGGCAACATCCCGGCCGACCCGGGCACCGCCTGGCTGTACATCACCGGTCCGGTCGTTGTCCGCCGGGGCCCGACCGTGACCGTGCCCGACCAGCCCGGCCAGTCCGTCAACATCCGCAACAACGACCGGCGCGTTCTGGTCGAGCGGACCTATGTCGTCGCCACGACCTGCGTCGTGTGCGCCATCTCGGTGGTGACTTGCCCGTGAGCAGCAGGAACCTCATCCACATTCAGCCGACCAGGGACCGCCGTGTCGGCTTCGCCCGCTGGGCCGTGGCGCAGCGCCCGAAGGTCGGCACCGTCGGCCCGCACACGTTCGCCGTCCCGGCCCGCCTCTTCCCCGACATCGCGGAGGAGCTGCTGATCGGCGCTGTCGTCGACGGACGGCCGTACGTGTCACCTGATGAGCCGCAGGCGGCAGCGGTCCCGGAGAGGGAGGGGATCCCCGGGGAACCGCTGCCGCCTGTCCCGGACTCGGCGTACCCGCCGGACGCGGTGCCGCTGCCGCCGCCGGACTTCGCGCCGCTGGAGGACGCCCCGGCCGACGACAGCGATCGAAGCGACGCAGGCACGGACGAAGGGCCCAACTCGGACGGCAGGTTCGCGTGTGGCGGCTGCCCGCGCGACTTCTCCACGAAGCGCGGGCGGGACCTCCACCAGCGCCAGGCACACCCGGAGGCGTAACCCATGCCCGTTGAGCCGGTCCCCTGTGCCCCTGGCGGGGACGTCACCCCGGTAGAGGTCACCACCTGCTGCGCGCCGTCGATCGCCTCGGCGGCGCTGTGCCGTGCGGACGGCTCGACGGTTCTCCTCGTCGTCCGGTCCGGCTGCGTCGAGTGCGGCGAGGCCGCGCCCGATCCTGAGGCCGTCGGCTGGATCGACGCCGCCACCGGCCTGTTCACCGCTGGGCCGCCGCCCGCTGATGCCGGTCCGTGCGAGTCCGGGTGCGCCGACATCGTGCCGCGCGACCTGTGCGACGACACCGACGGCGACGGCCAGGCCGACACCGAGTACAGCGAGCTGTGGTGCGTCCGCGCCGACGGCACAGCCGAACTGCTGCTCACGTACCAGGGCGACCCGTCCACGCCCTACGTGCCGATCTCGCCCGTGCCCTGCGCCGGCGAGTGCATCGACACCGTGTGCCGCCAGCGGTGCGACGACACCGACGGCGACGGCCAGGCCGACGCCACGTACAGCGAGCTGTGGTGCATCCACGAAGACGGCTCCGCCGAGCTCGTCCTCACCTACCAGGACGACCCGTCGGTGCCGTACGTGCCGACCGCGCCGATCGACTGCACCTACGGGTGCCCCGAGTCGGAGACGGTGACGCTATGCGACGACACCGGCCCGTTCCTGCGCCGGTACAGCTTCCTCAACGGGACGGCGACGTACGAGGACGTCGCCCTCGACGGGCAGACCCCGCACGTCGTCATCGGCACCGCAGGGGTCTGCGCCGGAACCGCTGACCCGGGCACCAGCGACTGCGCGAGCCCCACGACCCCGGCGGCGACCCTCGGCCTGTGCCTCGCCGACGGCACCCCGATCGCCGTCCTCATCACCCGGGACTGCGACGGCGCCACCACCCAGGACGGCTGGCTCAACCTCACCACCGGCACGTACAGCGCGGGCGCCCCGCCCGTCGGCGCGCAGGCCTGCGGGGACTCCCGCGCGTTCGAGCTCGCCGGGCTGCTGTGCGACGTCGACCCGGGCACCGGCGACGTCCTCGGCCTGGTCCTCGTCGAGTACGAGTACAACCCGGACGGCTCCCTCGCCTCGGTGCGCCTGGTCGACCCCGCCACCGGCAACACCTACACCCTGCAAGGCGACCTGACGGTCTGCCCGGGCGGCGCCGCCGCGAACGCCGCCGACCAGGACCTGACGGTCCTGTGCGATGTCCAGCCCGACGGCTCCTCGGTGCCGTTCGTGCGGGACTTCCGGCGCGACCCCGCATCGGGCGCGGTCACCGGCCACACGGACTACGGCCTCGACGGCGCCCCGTACACCGTGACGGGCACGGTCGGCGTCTGCAGTCCGGCCGGCCCCGACGAGCAGTGCGTGCCGCTCACCCTCGGAGAGGTCTGCTACGCGCCCGCCGTGACCTCCGGCACCCTCGACATCGGCACCACCGTTGACGGGACATGGGAGCAGGCATCGCAGGCCGGCACCCCGCCGGTCGCCGACCCGAACGCCCTCACCTGGGGGCCCGCGGGACCGACCCCGTACAACGCCGGCTTCGGCCCGATCACCGGCCAGCAGCGCCCCGGGCTGATCACCGGCCTGTCAGGATCGGTCGCCGGCTGGCACTACCTCCGCAAGACGTTCACGACCTCGGCCATCGTGACGGAGATCAGCGTCTCGGCCCGCGCCGACGATGCCCCGCACCGCATCTGGCTGGATGGCGCCCTCCTCACGGACTACTCGGCCGTGCCGGGTTCGCCCGACATCAACGACCCCATCACCTACTGGTACGCGTGGGCGCCGGTCCGGACGTTCACCGTCGCGCTCCCGGCGGGTTCCCACACGCTGACCCTGGAGTACGACAACAACATCCCCACCGTGGCGTGGGGCGCCCTCGACGCCCGCCTCACGCTGGCTACCGCCGGGGAAAGCGCGCGGGCGCAGGTCGTCCAGGGCCGCGACGGCACCACGACCCTCGTCGACATCGAGACGGGACAGACCGTCCCGGACACGGCCGTGATCGTCACGTGCCCGTGCGGCTGCGCAGACGACGGCGGCAGCGGCACGTGCAGCAATGCCAGCACCCTCCTCCTGTGCGACCTGCCGGACGACGTCGACCCCGACGGCGAGCCGGCCGCCACGGACACGGCACAGCAGTTCATCGCCGACATCCCGAACGGGGACTTCATCGCCCGCCCGGGCGGAGGCGCGGCGCTGTGGTCCGGCGGCACCATCACGTTCGCCGCCGACGTGTCCACGAACCCCGGCACGATCACCCAGGTCCACCGGTACGTGGCGGCAACCCTCCAGGCGGACGCCCCGGCCTGCAACGCAGGCACCGCGCACCTGAGCCTGTCCGTCGACGTCGAGAACCTCGGCCCCGGCGTCGGCTGCTCCGGTGCCGGGCGGTTCCGCCTGTTCCACACGGACGGCTCGGTCCTCGCGGCCGGTACCGGCCTGATCAACACCCCGGTCGGGGTGCCGCAGACCCTCACCGTGGAGGCGGACGTGCCCGCCGCCGCCCTGGCGGCCGGGGACGTGGCGATCTGGCTGGACGTCGAGACCTTCCAGACCGCCACCTGCCCGCCCCCGGACGGCAAGCAGTGGGAAGCGCGGAACTTCACCGCGGCGTACGCGTACGACGTCGACGGCTGCGGGACGCAGTTCCTCCGCACGGTCACCACGGACTGCACGACCGGCGCCGTCACCGCGGTCACAGACACGGACCTCGCCGGCGCCCCGTACACCGTCACCGGCGAGGTCGGGCAGTGCGCGGCCACAGGCGGCGGCACGATCGTCCCCCAGATCTGCGCCCGCACCGAGGCCCTGACCTTGTGCGACACGGCCGCAGGCGGGACCGTGACGCCGTTCCTGCGGACCCTCACCTACGACTGTGACGGCGCCCTGACGTCGAGCGCGGACACCGCCCTGGACGGGGCCACGACCTACACCCCGACAGGGACGGTCGGCGTCTGCCCGGCGTCGGTCGAAGAGCCCGGCGTGGACGTCGAGTTGCTGCCGATGTGCGTTGTCGACAACGCCAGCGGCGGGATCATCCAGCGCATCCTCGCCGAAGTCCGGTACGACACCGAGACCGGTGACCGGCTGTCGGTCAACTACGTCGACCCGATCACCTGGGGCCCCGTCGCCCTGCCCGGCGGCACCCACCTGGACGTGTGCCCCGAGGAGCAGCCGGAGCCCTCGCCGGACGTCGCGGTCATCCCGCTCTGTGACCTCGTCGACGGGGCCGAGCCGGTGCCGTTCCTGCGGCACTTGGTCTACCTGCCCGGCGCGGATACCCCCACCGTCCTGGACACCGGCCTGGACGGGGTCACGCCGTACGCGCCGGTCGGGCTTGTCGGCGTCTGCCCGCCCGGCGACGACGGCGAGGACTGCACCAACGGCACCACGGTCCTCCTGTGCGACCAGCCCGCCGGTGGGAGCGGGCCAGTCACCGCGGCGATCACGGACGCCACGTCCGCCGACGTCGGACAGACCCAGTTCACCAACCTCCCCGGCCCGTACACCGCGCTGTGGTCTGGTGGCTCGCTGGTCTATCCGGCTGGGACGGGCCCGAACCAGGAACACGCGCAGGCCACGGGCCGGATCACCGCCGTCGCCCCGGCCGGGTGCGAGACGTCCGGCGGCACCCTCACCGTCTCCGTCCGCGTCACGCAGAACGGGCCCGGTACCGGGCAAGCGTGGGATGGTGCGCTGCGGCTTTTCCGGGGGACGACGCTCCTGGACTTCGACGACGCCCTCACCTACGCGCCGCCCGGCTGGACGAAGACGCTCACCGTGTCCGCTCCGGTCACGGCCGCCGACCTCACCAGCGGCAACCTGTTCGTCGGCCTCCCCCTGGAGACCTTCCACGGCACCGCCAAGCAGTGGACCGCCGACCAGTTCTCCGCCACGGTCCAGCTCACGGACTGCGCGAGCAACGAGAGCATCCAGTTCCTCCGCACGATCGTCACGGACTGCGAGACCGGCGCGGTCGTCGCCACCAGCGACACCACCCTGGACGGCGACCCGTACACCGTCACCGGCGACGTCGGCCAGTGCGCGGCGGCCGGCGGCGACGAGGAGGAGTGCTGCGACACCGACAGCACCCTGACCCTGTGCGACGTCGCCGACGACGGCACGAGCACGCCGTTCCTGCGCCGCCTCACCTACACCCCCGGTATCGCTACGCCCACCGTCGCGGACTTCGCCCTCGACGGGACCACGCCGTACACCGTGGCGGGCACCGTCGGCGTCTGCTCCCCGGCCGCCGAACCGTGCCGGAACTCCAGCTCGCTCCTGCTGTGTGACCTGCCCACCGACGGCGACCCTGCGCCGACCGTCACCGACACCCCCGGCGGGCCGTACTACCCGTACACCACGGGCGTGGCCATGCCCGGGGCTCAAACCCTTTGGGACGGCGGCACGCTCGTCTTCCCGGACGCGGCGGGTCCGCAGCCGGGCACTGGCGGAACCGTACGCACCGCCGCGGCGGTCATCCAGGCGCCGCGGCCGGTCTGTGACGCGGGCACCGCGCACGTGACGGTGCAGGTCGACGTCACCCAGCTCGGCCCCGATAACGGGTGCCGGAACAGTGGCTTCCTCGGCCTCTACAACGGCCCCGGAGAAGCGGGTCGGGTAGCCCTGGCGCTCGCCCCACTCGACACGCCCGCCGGGTGGTCCGGAACGCTCACCGCCGAGGCCGACGTCCCCGCCGCCGATCTCGCCGCCGGGAACATCGTCGTCCTGGTCGCGTTCGACGCCTACGACGACAGCGGCGCCACCTGCCCGCCGCCGCGCCGCACCGCCTGGCAGCTCTCCGCGTTCACCGCCACCACGGCGTACGACCAGACCGGATGCGACACGCAGTTCCTCCGCACCGTCACCGTCGACTGCGAGACCGGCACGGTCACCGCCGTCACGGACACCACCCTCGACGGGCAGCCCTACACGCTCACCGGCGAGGCCGGACAGTGCACCCCGACCGGCAGCGGCGGCACGGTCGTCGAGCCGTGCGGGGACACCGAGGTCGTCCAGCTCTGTGATCTGACCTACGACCCTCAGGCCCCGATCCCGACCCCGGCCGGCGACTTCACGCTGACCGGGAACGTGGTGGCCGCCAACAACGGCACGACTCTCTGGTTCGCCCAGGCCAACCAGCCGGCCAACGGCGTAGCGGAGCTGACGGTAAGCGGGCTGCTCCCGGCCACGCTGTACGAGTTCCGGTTCGCTTCCGCATGGATCGGCGCGGGAGGCTCCGACCCGGTCGGCAACGCCGCGATCTACCGGCTGGACGTCCTCGACGGCGCAACGGTGCTCGCCACGAGGACTCGGAACGTCTCCAACGGGTCGAACGTGTTCCCCGGCGGCGTGCTGTCCGAGGACATGCCTCCGTTGGCGTTCATCGCCCCCGCAACGGGCGCGGTCACGATCCGGTTCACCGACCAGACGACCGGCGGCCCGATCAACGACCGCGACCTGTTCCTCATGCCGTTCGAGGTGCGGACGGCGGTACTGACCGTCACGCGCACACCGTTCCTGCGGCGCTTCACCTTCGACTGCGACGGCGGCCTCACCTCGACCCAGGACCTCGGCCTGGACGGCACCACGCCCTACGTCGTGGAAGGCGAGGCGGGACAGTGCGCCGCTGACGGCACGACAGCCGGGTCGGTAACGCCGTGCGACGTGCAGAACGTCCTCGAGCGCTGCCGGTGCGACGACACCGACGGCGACGGCGTCGCGGATACCGAGTATCTGGAGCTGTTGGGTGTCGACTGCGACGGCACCCTCACCAGCCTCGGCACCTACACGCAGGACCTCACCGCCCCCTACACCCCGGTCGCCCCAGTCGACTGCGACGAGGCCGCTGGCGGCGCGGACCCGGCGCAGGGCGTCCAGGCGCGGCGGATCGAACTGACCCCGGGCGCCACCTGGGACGCGGCAGGGTACGCGGCGCTCCAGTCCGTCACCGCCGTGGCGCATGGCGACAGCGCCACGATCACCACCGCGGACGGCACGAGCACGCTCCACGTCACCGAGTCGGCGACCTGGAGCGTCGCGCGTGAGCCCGACGCCGCTCTTACCGGGCCGCTCACCATCACGGCGGGTACCGGCACCGTCTCGATCACCTTCACGTCAGGAGTGACCCTGTAATGAGCGGATGCTGCGGGCAGGGGCCCGTGATCGTCAGCGGCGCGGCGGCCGTACCACGCGTCGACGTGGAGACGGTGCTGCTCTGCGACGTGCTGCCGGACGGCACCGTGGCGGGCCTGGCGCTCGTCGAGCCGGTCTACGACACCATCAGCGGGGACCGGGTCGGTACGCGCATCGTCGACCCGGCCACCGGCGCCCCTTACACCCCGACCGGCGTACTCGGGCGGTGCGGTGACCCGAGCCCCGAGTGCGCCCGGCAGATCAGCACGAGGGCCCGCTGTGACGACGCCGACGGCGACGGCACCGGCGAGGTCACCTATGTGGAGGTGTGGGCGCTCGACCCGTGTGACGGCGGCGCCCCGCAGCTCCTGGGCTCCTTCCTGGACGGCGACTTCGCCGCCCCGTACACCCCGGTCGGGCCGGTCGACTGCCCGGACGCCACGGCGGACACCCCGGTCGTCCTCGGCCAGATCTGCTACGACGCCGGGGCGGGCGAGATCCGCGCCGCCGCGGTCCTCAAGTGCGCGGCGTGCAGCAGCGCGGCCGTCACGTACCTGGACGTCGAGACCGGAGACCCGGTCATCAACCCCGTGCCGGTGCCGTGCGCGGCTGGCGTCGACCGGCAGACACAGCTCCTGTGCGACGTGCAGGCTGACGGCACCTCGACGCCGTTCCTGCGGCACTTCACCACCGACCCCGCGGGCACCACCACCACGGCAGACACCCTCCTGGACGGCACCACCGCCTACGCCCCGACCGGCACCGTAGGTGTCTGCCTGCCCGCCCAGGCCGAGTGCGCCTCGCCGACCACACCCACGGCCACGGTCGGCCTGTGCCTCGCGGACGGGACGCCGATCGCGGTCACGGTCATCCGGGACTGCGACGGCGCCGTGTCCTCCGAGGGCTGGATCAACCTCCTGACCGGCGCCTACAGCGCGGGCGCGGCCCCGGCCGGCACCGTCGCCTGCGGCTCCTCCCAGTCCATCCAGCTGTCCGGCACGTTCTGTGACGTGGACCCGGGCACGGGCGACGTCCTCGGCCTGGTCCTGATCGAATACAGCTACGACGCAGATGGGGCGATCGACTCCGTCCGCCTGGTCGACGCCGTCACCGGCGCCACCTACACCCCGACCGGCACGGTCACCGTGTGCCCGGCCGGTGTGGAGCAGCCGGACCAGGACCTCGTGCCGCTGTGCGACGTCGACGGCGCGGGTGTCGCCACCCAGTTCGTGCGGGACTTCCGACGGGACGAGACCGGCGCCATCGTCGGCCACAGCGACTACACCCTCGCCGGCGCCGCCTACACCCCGACGGGCACGGTCGGCCTGTGCTTCGAGCCGTGCACGACCTCCCAGACGTTCGTCCTGTGCGACTCGACGCCGGTCGACCTCGGGCCGCTCCTCACCTTCACCGACACCGACCCGACGCCGCTGTTCCAGCCGAACCCGCCGGACGGCAACGTGAAGCGGGTCAACCTGGCACCCGGACAGCCGTTCTGGGACGGCGGCGCCGTCACCTTCGCCCCGCCGCCCGGCGGCGAGGGCACGGGCATCTCGGGCACGCACCGGTACATCGCCGCCAGCATCGGCGCCGATGCGGTGGAGTGCCCGCCATGCGGCCCAGCCGGCGACGTCACGATCACCGTCACGGGCCGCGCCTGCAACCAGGGCCCCGTCCTTGGCGTGCTCACCTGCGGCCGGTGGCGGATCGTGGACGCCAGCACCACTCCGGCGACCACGCTCGCGAACTTGACGCTGTCCAACGTCGGCGCGTCCGGGAACTTCCCGTCCTGCCGCGACCTCACGGCCACCGCCACCGTCTCGTACGAGAAGCTGCTGTCCGGGGACCTGGCCGTTTCGCTGGACCTGGAGACCCACGACGAGAACGGCACCGAGAAGACGTGGATCGCCGACCAGTTCGCGGTCACCGCCACCCTCGCCCCCACCGCGGGCTGCGGCACCCAGTTCCTCCGCACCATCCGGACCGCGTGCTCCACCGGCACGGTCCTGTCCGTCACGGACACCGACCTGGACGGCGCCCCGTACACGGTGAGTGGCGACGCCGCCCAATGCGTGCCCCCCACCACGAGCTGCGGTAGCAGCGAGTGCCGCGACTGCGAAACGCTGGTGCTGTGCGATGTGCCCACCGCCGCGCCGGTCACGATCACCGGGACCGCCGCATCCGGCACCCTGTCCAACGGCGTCGGCTGGACGTCCACCGGCGCCACGAACACCACGGCGATGGCGGCCAACCTCAGCAACGCTGACGGCTCGTGGTGGGGGCTGCACTCCTTCCCCCACGCCGTTACAGCGGCGACGCGGTGGACGTTCTCCCGGCCCTCGATCGTGGAGTTCTCGGTATACGTCCGCTATTTCGCGGCGGCCCCGACGATCAGCCACGCACAGCTCCAGCCGGGCCTGGAAGTCGTGAGCCTGCCGGACGGCTACTCCTACGACGAGACCACCGGAGTCCTGACCCGCACCTCGGACGCCGCACCGACCGACCCGTGCTCGTACGTGACGGACCCGCAGATTGCGGGCAGCGCCCGGTTCCGTACCGCCGGCGCGGTCACCTCGTTCACCACCGCACCGGCACCGAACAGCCGCGTCGCCGCGTGCGGCGTGTTCTTCACCTACTGGGCCGGTGCCGTGTCGGTGGTGCCCGGAGGCTCGTTCTTGCGGCAGATCTGCCGCTCCTGTGACGGCGCCGCCACCGTCACGGACACCCTCCTGGACGGCATCACCCCCTACACGGTGGCCGGGACCGCCGGGGTGTGCGAGCCGCCCGCGCCGCCCGAGCCGGAGTCCTGCTGCCAGCCGGCCCAGGTCTGCATCCAGCAGGACCCGACGCAGGAAGTCGAGTTCATCTCCAACGAGGGCCACCTGAACGACAACTCGGTGGACCCGGTGTGGAAGTGGACCACGGACCTGACGGCGGCCAATCCGCCCTGGTACGACATGTACGAGTACCAGTATTCGGGCGCGTGGTCGGTCGTGGACTCCGACACCGCCCGTCCGGCGTGGTGGGTGAGCCCGCACCCGAACGGCGCCTCCGCGCAGTCCAGCCCTGCCCAGCCGAACGAGGGGCCGTCGCTCCTCAACGCGCACTGGTTCCCCCGCGCGTTCTTCGACCTGCCGGACAACGCCGACCCGGCGACCATCCAGATCCAGGCCACGGTGTTCAACGCCGACCAGATCGGCCGCGCGTTCCGACTGAACAACGGTGCCTGGCAGGCCCTGCCGGCGACGGCCACGCACAACGGGACGACGTACACGTTCGGCCCCGCCACCATCCCGGGCGCGCAGGCCGGACGGAACTTCCTCTACCTCGACGTGGAGGAGACCGTCGGTGGCGGCTCCGGCCTGATGGTGCACCTCAAGGTCACGTACGAGGTCATCCCCGAGACCCGCTCCTGGACGCGGATGGTCTGCTGCGATGACTCGGTCTACTACCTGGACGAGGACGGGGTGCGCCAGGACGCCGTGCCGGACGGCTGGCATGTGGCGCCTTGTTCGAGCGCTGAGGCGTGCTCCACCGTGCAATTGGGGCAGCTCTGTGACCTGGTGAGCGCACCAGCGGAGCCAATCCCGGTACCGGCCGACTCGTTCGCCCTGGCGGGGAACGTCGTGGTCATCGGCGACACGCTGCAGTTCTCCCGCTCCAACGTCCCGGTGACCGGCGTGGCGCAGCGCTCCGTGACCGGCCTCATCAGCGGCACCGCCAGCGAGCTGCTGTTCGAAGCCGGGTGGGGTGGGGGCGGCTCCCCGCCGGCCACCAACGACGCGATCTACCGGGCGGACATCCTTGACGGGGCGACCGTCCTCGCGACCAGCACCGTCAACCTGTCCAACGGCAGCGGCTCGGCCGGGGCCGTGGTCGCTCAGCCGCCTCTCGCGTTCACGGCTCCGTCGAGCGGCGCCGTCACCGTGCGGTTCACCGACCTCAGCACCGGCGGCGCCCTCAACCGCGACCTGGTCATCCGCCCCCTCACGGTGGAGACGGAAGGGGTCGAGCTCACCGCGATCCCGTTCCTTCGGGCGTACGCCTACGACTGCACCGGGCTGCTGCTGACCGCCACGGACACGGAGCTGGACGGCAGCACCGCGTACACGGTCCAGGGCGAAGTGGGCATCTGCTCCGGGACGACGACCGCGACGGACGCGTGCACGCGGCAGGTCGTGGAGCGGTGCGGTTGCGACGACACCAACGGCGACGGCGTCGCGGACACCTCGTACACGGAGCTGTGGGCGGTCGACCCGTGCAGCGGCGTGGCCCCGGAGCTGCTGGGCACGTACGAGGACGGCGACCTGGCGGCCCCGTACACCCCGGTCGCGCCGGTCGACTGCGAGGCGAGCGAGACCCTGACCGGGGAGCCGCTGCTGCTGTGCGACACAGCCGGGCCGTTCCTGCGGCACATCCGGTACGCCGGCGACGGCACCCCTGTCAGCGTCCTCGACACGGACCTGGACGGTGTCACGCCGTACACGCCGGTCGGCGCCGTCGGCTCCTGCGCGGGGGCGTCCGGCGCGGACGCAGCGGTGAACACCGGTCTGAACCGGCTCACCGCGGCTGGCACGTTCGACGTCAAGGCGACGGCCCCGGGCGTGCAGTCCGCGACGGTGACCGTGCTCGCTGGTACCGCCCAGGTGACCACGTCCTCCGGCACGGTCACCGTCCCGGCCGGGCTGTCGCTCACCTGGTCCGTTGCCGACACCGACGATTCCTCGCTCGCGGTGCTGTCGGTGACGGCCCTGGCGGGTGCGGACGTCGTCACGAACTACACCTACAAGGCCAGCGCCGCCGGCTGACCGGCCGCCTCACCGAAGGAGACGACGTGACGGACACCCAGCCGCCGCCGGTAGAGCGCTACTACCGCAACCCCGAGGGCGGGCTGACCCGGGTCGGGAACCTGGACGACGACCAGGTCCTGCTCGACCACGGCTACACGGAGCTGACCGCCGATGAGTACCAGGCCGCGCTGGACGCGGCCCCGCTGGTCAGCTTCGTCGAGACCCCGGAGGACTGAGCGGTGCCAGGCAAGTGCGGCAGCACCTACCGGATCGCGCCACGGCTCGACACCGACCCCTGCAATCAGGCGCTCATGACGACGACCGGCCTCCTCGTCCCCCGGACGGAGGTGGCCGGCGTCGCCCCGGGCGCGGCCGTCGGCACCGGCCGGTCGGTCGACGTGGACGTGGCAGCCCCCGCGGCCGACGACTGCCCCGCCGCGTGGACGGTCGGGGCGCGGCTGACCCCGCTGTTCGGCGAGGTCGCCCCGAGCGCCCCGCTCGACCTCACGACGCTCGCCATCAACACCTGGGCGGACATCCCCGGCATGTCGTTCATCGTCCCGGAGGCGGGCGTCTACCGGGTCACGGCGGACGTGTCCGGCGGCATGACGGTCACCGCGCAGAACGCCTTCAACCGGCTCGTACAGACCAGGCTCACGGTGAACGGTGCGGCAATCCTCACCACGACGCGGCACCTGGTCCAACTGAACTGGACGTTGTCCGGCGGGGCGTCGATGGCCTCGGGCCGGAACGGCTCCTGCTCGACAACGAAGCTGTTCACGCTCGCGGCCGGGGACGACGTCCGGGTCCAGTCCAGCTACCAGGGCGCCACCGGCACCCCGAACACGATGGCGGCCGGGGCGACCGGCGGCTCCGTGATCGCCTGGACGAAGGTGGCCGACTGATGGCGGGCGGCTGCTGCGGGGGAGGGGGAGGCGGCAGCCTCGTCCCGTCCGTGGACCCGGCCGCGTGCAACGGGCTGCGCCGGACCGCGTCCGGGCTCCTGGTGCCGCGCACCGTCGTGAGCGGCGTGCCGAGTACGCCGCTGACGCCGACTGGGCCGCAGCGGTCCGTCAGTATCGACGTGCAGGCGCCGGCCTCGGGGGACTGCCCGGAGCAGTGGCGGGTCGGGGCACGGCTGGCCGCCCAGTTCGTCACCGACGTCGTGTCGTCGACCGACCTGCTCCCGCTCGCGGACAACACGTACGGGCCGGTGACCGCGTCGGCGCTGCTGCTCCCGGCGGCCGGGGTGTGGGACGTGACCATGGTCGCCCGTGGCGTTCTGTCCTTCACGGGGATCGCGGGGACGTTCATCGTGGCGCGGATCTGGAACGTCACCGCCGGGGCGATCGTGCCCGCGACGGAGCTGTTCGTGACGCAGGTTCGGCAGAACACGGCCGGAGCAGGCCAGACCACCGGCGACAACGACACCTCAACGATCAAGACGTACTTGGCCGTGGCCGGGCCGACCACGCTCCGGATGGAGGCAAAGACGGTGCTCCAGCTCGGCACCCAGCCCACGCAGGCGGGCATCGTGTCCGACGCCAACGGGCGCAGCGGCCTGTATGCCCACAAGGTGCGCGACTGATGGCCGGGTCCTGCGGCTGCTCCGGCCGCCTCACGACGGCCGTCAGCGACGACCCGTGCAACGCCCTCGTCCGGTCCGCCTCCGGCCTCCTCGTCCCCGCGACGGCGCTCGAGGTGGGCCCGGGCCTCACTGTGGAGGCGCCCGCGGCCGGTGACTGCCCGCAGACCTGGACGGTCAACGTCGACAGCTCATGGGCACAGGGCCCGTGGGCCGGCGTAGGGACCCACGACCTCGACGGCGCCGACCGGGTCTACGAGGAGATCACCGAGGTCGCCCCGATGGTGATCCCGCGCTCGGGTATCTGGGAGGTCAATTTCGTCGTACGCGGGGGCGTGCAACTGCCCGCCAACGCCGTCGCCAGCGAATTTGTGGTCGCCGCCTTGTTCGAGAACGGCAGCGTCATCGTCGGCCAGGAGGTGATGGTCGTGGGCCTGTCCCGCGGCCAGGCCACCGGCGCGACCGCGGGCGCTCAGGGCACCGGCACCGGAGCGTTCCTGCGCGCCTTCACCGCAGGAGACCAGATCGCCCTGCACGCCTACCGGATCGGGCAGCTCGGCGTCGCCCAGGTCGTCAGCAACGCCGACGGCCGCACCCGGCTGATGGCCCACTGGATCGGCCCAGAAGGAGACACCCCCGCATGAGCGGAACCGGCGCGAGCCTGCGCTACGTCGAGCACGGCTCGGCGACCCTGGCCACCATCCTCAACCTGGTGCCTACTCCGTCGGCATCGTGGAACGACACCGCGCTGTCGGTGACGCTGCCCAGCGCTGGCACCTACCAGCTCGACGCCTCGGTCCGGTGCGGCCTCCTGGTGGGGTCGCCGTCCGAGGCGTTCATCAGGGCCCGCCTGTTCGACGTCACCGCCGGTGTCGTGTTGCCGGACAGCACGGTCATGGTGCTGCAGCTCAGCCCGCCGGACTCCGCGGCCAACGGCAACAGCCGCGGGAACGCCACCGCCCCGATCCAGGTCGAATACACCGTCACGCAGCCGACCGTGATCCGCCTGCAAGGGTCCCGGACCCTGACCAGCGGCACGGCCGCCAACGCGACCATCGCCTCCAACGCCGACGGCCTCACCACCCTCCGCTACCGGCGGATCGCCTAACCCCGAGGAGTCCTCATGTCCGGAACCAGCGGATCCGTCGCAGCCGCGACCAGCGATGCCGAGTACGAGGTGCTGTGCGACGACGTCGGCCAGTTCCTCCGCCGCTACACCACTGCGGGCGGGGTGGTCGGCACCGTCGACACCACGCTCGACGGCACCACCCCCTACGTCCCGACGGGCACGATCGGCGCGTGCGAGCCGGACCCTGCCCCGCCGAACCCGCTGATCGACTCCACGATCCAGCGGCAGACCGGCGCGGGAACCGTCACGATCGCCGCCGGCGCCCGCTCGGTGACCCTCCTCGTCTACGCCGGGGCCCCGACGGTGAGCATCGGTGGCGGGACGGCCGTCGCGGTCCCCCAGGGCACGACGCTGACATGGAGCGTCGACAACGGCGGCGACACCGGCGAGCAGCTGCAGGACGCGTTCGTGTTCACCGGCATCGCCGGTCAGGACTTCCTTGTGACCTCCACCCGCGAGGTGTAGCTGTGACGGGTAGGCGTACCACGCTCTGGTGGGAGCGGGCGGGTTGAGCACCGCAGGCGACTACCAGCCCACGGGACGGCGGGTGTTCGCGGCTACGGGCGTGAGCGACGCGGCGGGCACGGTCACGTTCAACTTCGTGCCGCCGTTCGCCGCCGCGCCTGTGGTCTCGCACGCGACGCAGACGGCCGTGGCCGACCTGACCGAGTGCCGGATCACCGCCCTGTCGGCGGCCGCGGTGACGTTCTCCGTCCGCCGCTCCCCGGCGGTCACGCTCCTCGGCATCGCCATCCTCCAGGTCCCGCAGGCCGCGCCTGGGGTGACCGTGCACTGCACGGCCGTCGAGGCGGGCCCAACCTGACCTGACGGACGGTAAGAGACCAGGTGTGCGGCTCTGCCGACTGGTTATGCTGGTCGGCAGAGCTGCTGGTTCTGGGCCGGGCTACCAACACCTGTTGGGAGGGCCCCATGACCTGCCCGCTGATCGCAAACCTCGATGTTGTGAGGGTAACCAGGCTCGATAGTTGTGGCCGTCCCGTCTGTGGCGACGACAACGGATTCGTCTTCGACTGCCTGGCTTCGATCGCGCTCAACCCCTCCATCGAGGAGGGCGAGGACATCACCTACAAGGCGGCGAATGGCCGCCAGTGTGGGTTCCGTAAGGGCTGCCCGTCGCTGCAGAACTACGACGTCGAGATCAACTTCTTCAGCGTCAGCCCGGAGTTCCTGGAGATCACCACCGGCAACCCGGTCGTGTTCGGCTTCGACGGCAAGCCGATCGGCTACGACGACTGCTCCATCAAGTGCGACAGTGGCTTTGCCTTGGAGTTCTGGGCCGAAGTCCTCGGCGACGACGTGTGCGCCGCCGACGGCACGGGAGACGGCGCCTGGATCTACTTCCTGCTGCCGTGGGTGACGAACGGCATCCTCGGCGACCTGGAGATCGGTGCGGAGGCCGTCACGCTCCAGCTGCAGGGCGCGACGCGTGCCGGAGGCGGCTGGGGCACCGGCCCGTACGACGTCATGCCGATCGACGCGGCCGGTACGGCGGGCCCGCTCCTCACCCCGGTTGGGGCGACCTGTCACCGCCGGACGTTCCTGACGTCGGTCGCTCCGCCGGAGCCGGTCTGCGAGTACACCCCGGTCACGGGCGGCCTCTGCCTGGCGTCCTGATGGAGCCGCTCGACCTGGTCGTGCCCGTGCGTGAGGGCGCCGTCAACCAGCAGCTCAGGTACGCACTGAGGAGCTGGGCGGCGCACCTCCCGCACGGGCGCGTGTGGATCATCGGCTACCTGCCTGCGTGGGTGGCCGGTGTCCGGCACGTCCCGACCGAGCAGGCCGGGCGGACCAAGTACGCCAACACCACAAGCGCGGTGCGGCTGGCGTCCGAGCACCCGGAGATCAGCGACCCGTTCCTGCTGTGCAATGACGACTTCTTCGTGATGCGTCCCATCGAGGAGATGCCCGTCCTGCACCGCGGGCCCGTCCGCGACGTGGAGGCGTACTACGCGAGCCGGGGCAACGGGAGCTACCTGTGGGGGCTGCGGGAGACGCGGGATCTCCTCGTGAGCCTCGGTCACGCGGACCCGCTGTCGTACGAGCTGCACGTCCCGCTGCCGGTCGACAAGGCGGCGATGCTGGCGGCGCTGGACGCGGGCCGCCATCTCGACGTGCTCCACAAGCGAACGATGTACGGCAACCTCGCCGGCCTTGGCGGCGAGCGCATCGACGACGTGAAGGTGCTGCACCGCATGCCCCGCTTCCCGGCCGACTCGCCGTTCCTGTCGACGATGCCGGACGCCTTCACCAACGGCGCCGTCGGCCACCACATCCGCCGCGCCTTCCCGCAGGCCTGCGCGTACGAGAAGAGGCGCTGATGCCGCTGCAGATCGGTCCGTGTGACCCGTGGGACGTGGACCTGTGCTGTGAGGTGCCAGACGACCAGGACCCGGCCGTCGTCGAGCGGTGGCAGAAGGTCGCCTCACAGATCTTGTGGCGCCTATCCGGGATGCGCTGGGGCCCGTGCCCCGTCACCGTGAGGCCGTGTCGCCGGGCCTGCCTGGACTCCGGTCCGGTCTCGTTCCAGGCCGGGTACGCCGGTACCGGCGGCTGGATCCCGTACATCGGCGCCGACGGCATGTGGCGGAACGCGTCGATCGCGTGCGGCTGCAAGTCGGACTGCTCCTGCGGCGAGCTGTCCGAGGTCTACCTGCCCGGGCCTGTCTACGACGTGACAGAGGTCAACGTCGACGGCGAGGTCCTGGTCCCCGAGGCGTACCGGGTCGACGCGCCCGGCCGGCTCGTACGGACCGACGGTGAGCAGTGGCCGACTTGCCAGGACATGGCCGAGCCGCCCGGCACGCCGGGGACGTTCACCGTCACGTACCGGTGGGGCCTGCCCCTCGACGAGGCCGCCATCGCCGCCGTGTCCGAGCTGACCTGCCACCTGATGCGGGGGTGCGGCGGGGCCGGGTCGTGTGGCTGTAAGGCCAACCCGCGGGCTACGCGCCTGGTCCGGCAGGGCTTCGAGATGGAGATGCCGGATCCGACGCTGCTGTACGCCGACGGCCGCACCGGCCTGCCCATCGTCGACCTGTGGTTGAGCGTCGTGAACCCGTACCGGCTCGCCTCACCGTCACGGGTCTACTCACCTGACTTCAAGAGGCCGCGAGTCCAGACATGGCCCTGACCCCGCTCGCCCTGCACGACCTGGCCGAGTCCGTCCTCGCCTGCGTGTGCGCTGCGCTGGAGACCACTGCTGCCGAGATCGAAGGCCAGCCCGGCTGCCCCGACTGCGGGGCGTGCGTGGTGCCCGGCTCGCCGGCGTGGGACCGCTGCGACGACCCGTGCTCGGAGGCCACGACCGGCGGGCAACTGTCGGTCAACGTCGCCCGCATCTACCCATCGACGACGTTCCCCGCTGAGGACCGGGAGGTGCGTGGCCTGCGCGGCTGCACGCCCCCGCCGACGACCGCCGTCGAGCTGGTCGTCACGCTGCTGCGGTGCGCGCCGACGCTCCACGAGAACGGTTGCCCGCCGTCCTGTGACGAGCTGGCCGACGCGGCGCGCATCCTCCACATCGACCAGGTGACGGTCTACAACGCCATGCTGTGCTGCCTGCCCGGCACCGAACCGGGCCGCCGCCGCGGCCGCAAGTTCGTCCTCGGCGCCTCCCGGACCGTCGGCCCGGAAGGCGGTTGCGTCGGCTTTGAGCAGCGCGTCACTGTGGCCCTGCCCGGCTGCTCGCCCTGCCCAGGAGGAGACACCTCGTGAACAGCAGCGACCTGATCGCGCTGCTCCAGCGCATCGAGGAGGAGCGCGGCGTCGTGGAGGTGCGGGCCTACGACTACGCGGAGATCTCCCCGGACGCCGTGGCGACCGGCGAGTTCCACAGGGACGGGCAGGGCGACACGTACCTGCTGCTGCGCCCGTGAGGAGGCCGCTGTGAGCGTTGAGGTCTACATCGACCAGGGCCGCCTGAGCCGGCTCCTGCGGCTGCGTGGTGGACGCGTGGAGCGCAAGCTGCGGGAGCGCACGGCCCGCGTCGCCCGCTATGCCGAGGAAGGCGCGCCGGGCCGCATGGGCGCGTACGTGTCGTGGAAGGTGACCGAGGGCCCGAAGGGTCTGCAGGGCGTCATCATCTGCGACCACCCGGCAGTGCGTTTTGTTCTCGACGGTACGAGTCCGCACATCATCCGCCCGCGCCGTAAGAAGGTGCTGCGGTTCGAGATCGGCGGCCGCGAGGTCTTCGCCGCGTACGTGCGGCACCCGGGCACGAAGCCAAACGACTTCATGTTGCGGGCCCTCGAGCGTGGCCGGTAGTGATCAAACGTCGGGCTTGATCACGGTTCGTAGGCAGGACATGCACTTGGACTGCACGGAAGTCTCGCCCTTCATCACGCCACCGCAGCTGCCGCCGCAAGCGTCACACACGAAGTCAACTCGGTCCTCGCCGAGGATCGGTACCCACTTCGGCTCATTCTTGGCGGTGACGGCGCTGTACGTCGTCGACTCCACCGGCAGGGTCGGCGCCTGTGCCTTGTTAGCCAAGAGGGCAGGCAATGCCTTCGCCATGTCCTTGTCGAGCTTGTAGATCGCGAGGCCGAAGTCGGCCCCCAGCCCGGCCGGGTCGAAGTGCAGGTAGCTGCCTGCGAACATCTTCCGACGTATCTCGATCACCTTGATCTCCGGCCAGAGGTGGGAGAACGCCATACCGGATGCCTCGCTGACGAGTATGAGCCGGTGCTGTGTCGGGGCCATCCAGAAGTTCGGGCTGCTGTCCGCGAACTCGATTGCCGAGGGCTTCACATCGGTCACGGGTCCGAAGGCGAGCACCCCTTCGCCCTGGTAGACGGTGCGGTCAACGACGGCGCGAGCCTTCGTAGCGTCCATAGTGCCTTCTCGTCGCAGAGGTCTTGTGAGGAGGCTGTGAATGTAGACCATGTTCGCGGCGGGGCCAAGAGTGGCGTCGCGGCCGTGTGCTTACTGCTTGCTCGACGTCACCCCAGGTCAGAACAGGGGTGGCGCTCCCCCGTTGATGATTTGGCCACCCTCGTCGACGAGCTCCAGTTGGTGCGCGCCTGTGGGCAGATCGACGACAGCGAACGAGTCCTTGCAGGAGACCAGGGCGCCCTGGTACTCCCTCCGCATGTCAGGCTCGTCGTGCCGACACAGGCGGCCCCGTCCAAGGCTGCCCGCGACGGGCCGGGCCGCGATGGGCCGGTCGCAGGTCGGGCATTTCACACGAGGTAGCTTCACGCTCCCAGTGTCGCCCTGCCCGGGCGGAGCCGTGAGCGGAAGTCGCCTACGCGCTGCCTGGCTACAGCATCTGTTGCACCTGCTGGGCCGTGGCGATCACCGCCTCGTAGACCGCAAGGCCGAAGGCGAACAGGCTGATCCGGTGGGTACGGCGGACCCGCTTCAGCTCCTCTCGCGCGCACTCCTCCAGCGACTTCTCCGGCTCCGGCTGGTGGGCCGGCGCGCGGCCCTCCTCGTCCTTGCGCCACCAGGAAATAGGCATGGCGGGTCCTCTCCAGGGCTGCTCGCCCGTTCGGTTGGGGACGTCTTTTGTCTCACGGCGGGGCGGCCGACGCTGAGAGCGTTGTCAAGACGTATTCCGTGTTCACGCTCGGGGTGGTGGGTCAGCGGAGCAGGCCACCGCCGACTTCAACCCGAGAGCCATTGCCGCGGGCAAGTCCGCGACCTGGGCGCTTTCGCGAGCAGTCGGCGGTGAGGGCCCGTGAGCTACCAGTACTCGCGGAACTTTGCATCGGTTCGTGAGGGCAAGCCCCCGCTTCGGCGTGGGTGAACGGCCACAAACAAAGCGTCCAGGTGCTGACCAACTGAGGGGGAGACGAGCGCCCGGCTACCCTTCCTCGTACGCCGCTGGTTTTGGGCCGGGCGAAGCGCGGGAGACAAGGGCACACCCGTGAAGAAGACGTTTGCGCTGCACACGGAGCCGCACGTCGCCGAGGTCGGCGGCAAGGAACTGCTGTTCCAGCCCGAGGTGATGGGCGATCAGTTCATGGACGCCTACAAGGGGCTCATCGAGGCCCAGCGGGCGGCCAGCGGCATCGACCTCGAAGACCTGTCGACCATCGACGCGAACCAGCTGCGCGGCGCCGCCCGTGCGATGCGGACCTTCCTCGCGGAGCTGATGCTCCCGCAGTCCG
Organism: Streptomyces sp. PA03-1a; assembly: GCF_033792805.1. Lineage (NCBI taxonomy): Bacteria > Bacillati > Actinomycetota > Actinomycetes > Kitasatosporales > Streptomycetaceae > Streptomyces > Streptomyces sp. PA03-1a. The sequence goes on along the minus strand of NZ_JARAVO010000024.1, from coordinate 34,127 downwards.
CCGAGCTGTTCACCCGGGTCAATGTCGTCAAGGACGGCGAGGTCGTCCTGCAGAACTTCCCGGACCGGACCGACGCCCAGAAGTACGCCGACGAGGTCGAAGACGGTCCGGTGCAGGTCGTCGACGCGTTCCCGCTGCCGGACCGCATCCTGGTCCAGCTGCTGGAGTGGGTCGTGGAGCTGTACGGAGGTGGCGCCGACGAGCGCCCTCCTACGTCGTCTACCGGCTCTGCGACAGCATCGCGCAGGGGTGGGAGGCGTGGGATGGGAGTGCCCTCCTCCAGGGCGTGAACATCCGCGCGTTCACGCTGCGGCAGATGCTCGCCGCGGCCGAGGCCACCATGGACCAGACGGCCAAGGACGACGCCGAGCGGGCCCGGATCAGGGCCGAGCTGTACGCCCCACCGGCCAGGGAGCGACGCCGCCGCACTCGGGACGGCGACCGCGGCCGGCCGACGGGCGGCGGCATGAGCATGCGTGACGCGCAGCAGATGATGGCGCAGCTGGCGGCCCAGGACGCCCAGCTTGCGGGCGGGCGCAGCGGCTAGTCTGGGATCACCGGCGGGCCCCTGGGGCGCCGCCGATGCCGCTGGTTCTGGGCCGGGCAACCTACACACCCCGTGAGGTTGCCCGGTGCCCGGCGATGAGATCGACTACGGGACCGCCCGGATCAGCATCTCGCTCGACGACAGCGAGACCGTTGACGATGCCCGCGATCTGGGTCTGCGGATTCAGCGGGCCCTGGACCGGGCGACGCGCACTACGGGCGACCGGATCCGCCGCAACATCCAGCGCGGCCTGGACGCCGCTGCGGTCACCGTGCGCGTGGAGCCAGACCTTCGCCGGTTCGACGCGGCGCTACTGCGCGGCCTGCGCTCCTTGGAGTCCATCAACGTCCCGGTGACGCCGGACCTGACCGGCTTCGTCGAGCGGATCCGCGCGGTCCTCGCCGGGGAGGAGTTCCCCGTCCGGGTCGTGCCGGACATGGACGGCTTCGACGACCGGATCCGGGCCCACAACCCGCCGGACGTCACGGTCGACGTCAACGCCGACGTCGACAGCAACCGGTTCTCCCGGGCGATGGCCGGCCTCGGCAGGATCGCCGGGCGCGTCGGCTCCGGCCTGACCAGCCTGCTGCAGTTCGGTGCCGTCGGCATCGCCGCGGCGGGCGCCGCGCAGGGCGTGATCGGCCTGACGGCCGCGCTCGCCCCCGCGGCCGGGATCATCGCCGCGCTCCCTGCCGCCGTCGCCGGGTTCCAGGCCGCTCTGGGCACGCTGCGGCTGGCCGTTGTCGGTGTCGGGGACGCCCTCGGGGCGGCGTTCGCCGGAGACGCCGCCAAGTTCCAGGAGGCCCTGGAGAAGCTGTCGCCGTCCGCGCAGAAAGCCGTCCTCGCGGTCAAAGCGTTCGCGCCGGAACTGAAGAAGGTCCAGCAGTCCGTCCAAGAGGCGTTCTTCAAGCAGTTCGCCGGCGACATCTCCGGCGCGGTCAAGAACCTGCTCCCGATGCAGAGCGGGCTTCGGGCCATCGCGACCGGGTTCGGGCAGGCCGCCTCGGAGGGCTTGAGATTCCTGCAGACGCGGCAGGCCCTCGCCTCCGTGCAAGGCGTCCTCTCCGGGACGTCCGATGCCGTGGAGGGCCTGTCTGCCGCGGTACAGCCCCTGGCGCAGGGCCTCCTCAGCGTGGCGTCGTCGGTGTCCACCGCGTTCGGGGCGCGGCTGGGGACGGCGATCGGCGGCCTCGGCCAGCAGCTCGGGGACTTCCTGACCCGCATCGCGAACAACGGTCAGGCCGTCGCGTGGGTCGAGGGCGCCCTGACGGTCTTCAAGCAGCTCGGCGCGGTCATCTCGAACGTCGGCCAGATCCTCGGCGGCGTCTTCCAGGCCGCCAACGCGTCCGGCGGCGGGCTTCTCAACAACCTCAAGCAGATCACCACCAGCTTTGCCGAGTTCGTCAACTCCGCGCAGGGTCAGCAGGCGATCGGGAACATCTTCTCGACGCTGGCCACGGTCGCCGCCCAGCTCGGCCCGATCCTCGCCGCCGTGGTGACGCAGGTCGGCGCCATCGCACCGGCCTTGGCGCCGATCTTCACCGCCCTCGGCCCCGCCATCGTCAACCTGGTCAACGCGCTCGGGCCCGCGCTGGCCGCGATCGCCCCGGCGCTCGCCACCGTCGGCCAGGCCCTCGCCGAAGGGCTCGGCGCGCTCGGCCCGTCCCTGGGGCCACTCGGCGAGGCCATCGGCCGCGCCGTCACAGCACTGGCCCCACTACTGCCGCTGGTCGGCGAGGTCGCCAGCGTTGTAGCGCAGATCCTCGCCCCCGCGCTGGACATCCTGACGTCGGTCCTGTCGCCGATCATCGACGCGCTCGTGGCCGCGCTCCTGCCCGTACTGCCGCAGGTCGCCGCCGCGTTCACGACCCTCGGCGCTGCCTTGGGGCCCGTTGCGGACGTCCTCGGCAAGAGTCTCGGCGACGCCCTGACCCGGCTGCTGCCGCCGATCCTGGAACTGATCCCGCAGATCGCCGACAAGATGGTCCCGGCCTGGATCGCGTTGGCGGAGGCGGTCACTCCGCTGATCCCGCAGCTGGTCAACCTCGTCGTCATGGCCATCGAGCCACTGCTGCCGATGCTGCCTCAGCTCGTCGACATGATCGCCGACCTGTCGGTGAACTTCATCATGGCGCTGGCCGCGATCGCGCCGATCCTGCCGCCGCTGATCCGGCTCGGCACGACCATCGCGCAGTTCGTGTCGTCCAACACGACGTTCGCTCTGCTGCAAGGGCTGGTCGACGCCCTAAGCCTCCTCGTGGGCGCCGTGACGAGCGCCCAGACGAAGGCGCGAGAGTTCATCACCGGCACGATCCGGTTCTTCACCGACCTGGGCTCGGGCATCCTCGACGCGCTGACCAGCCTGCCGGAGAAGATCGCGACGTTCTTCTCCAACCTGTGGACGACGGTCTCCACGGCCGTCTCGAACGGCTTCAACGCCGTAGTGCGGTTCTTCACCGAGCTGCCCGGGAAGATCGTCGCCGGGCTCGCCGCGCTGCCGGGCCTGCTGATCAACTTCTTCATCAACGCGGTGGCCGGCCTGGGCATCGCGATCCTCACCGGCATCGCCGCGCTGATCTTCATCTTCACCGAGCTGCCCGGCAAGATCGTCAGTGCGCTGGCGTCGCTCGGTTCGACCCTGCTGAACTTCTTCACCAGCGCGTTCACCACGGTCGTCTCCGCGGTGAGCAGCTTCATCTCCAGCGTCGTCACCTTCTTCGCGGAGCTCCCCGGGAAGATCGCGTCATTCCTGGCCGCACTACCCGGGCGGATCGCCGGGTTCTTTCGGTCGGCCGGCTCCTCCGCGCTGGCGCAGGCACGGACCTTCGGGTCGTCGGTGGTGACCTTCTTCCGGGAGCTGCCGGGCAAACTGGCCAACGGCCTGTCGACGCTAGGCTCGAAGCTCGTCGAGAAGCTCAGGAACGCGGGCTCGGCGGCACTGCGCGGCGCTCGTGATCTGGTCTCGAACATCGCGAACGCCTTCACCTCGCTCCCCGGGAAGATCCTCGCGAAGATCGGCGACATCGGCGGCCGGATCCGCGACAAGATCCGGTCGGGTCTGCCGAGTGCCGTCCGGGGCATGCTCCCCGGGCTCGCGAACGGCGGCATCGTCACGGGGACGACGATCGCGATGCTCGGCGAGGGCAACAGGCCTGAGGTCGTCATCCCGCTGACCAAGCCGAAGCGGGCGCGGGAACTCGCGGCGAAGTCCGGGCTGCTGAACATCCTGGCCGGGCCGGCACAGGCCGCGACGCTCGCCGCGAGCAGCGGGTCCACGCTCAGCGGCAGCGGCTCCCCGAAGGACTTCGAGAACATCGGCCGCCAGATCGCGGCGGGCCTCGTCGCGGGCCTCCGTGCCTCGCTCGGCGACGTGGACGAGGCGACGCGGGCGCTGGTCGGCACGGCCATCACCACGGCGGAGCAGGTCCTCGGCATCGCCAGCCCATCGAAGGTGTTCGCGGCGATCGGCAAGGACACCGGGAAGGGCTTCATCGTCGGCCTGACCGGCACCGCCGACCAGATCAAGGCCACGACGGACAAGCTGATCAAGTCCATCACGGACGCCTTCAAGGGCAAGGCCACCAAGGTCGACGACCGGCTCGTGGCCGTGCTGCAGACCGGCAACAAGAAGCTGACGAGCCTGGCCGCGCAGCGTGACGCGCTCGTGCAGAAGATCGCCGACGCCAACAAGTTCGCCACCGACACCACTCAGTCGGTACTCCAGGCGTTCTCTCTGCAGAGCCTCACCCAGGGCGGCGGGAAGCTCACGGCGGACAGCCTCGTCGCCGGCCTGGACGGCGCCCTGTCGAAGGTGCGCAGCTTCACGTCGCAGATCAACGCGCTCGCCCGGCGGGGGCTCCGCAAGGACCTGCTGCAGCAGGTCATCGGGCTCGGCCCGGACCAGGGCGCCGAGCTCGCGCAGGTCCTGTCGACGGCGGACAAGGCCACGTTCAAGCGCATCAACTCGATGCAGGCGCAGCTCGTCGACGCCTCCAATGTCCTCGGCCGGACGGGCGCCGACGCGCTGTTCGACGCTGGGAAGAACGCCGGCGCCGGGTTCCTCGCTGGCCTCCAGGGACAGCGCAAGGCGATCGAGGCGCTGATGCTCGACATCGCCAAGGGCATGCAGAAGGCCATTCGCACGGCGCTGCGCATCAAGTCGCCGTCGGTGGTGTTCCGGAAGATCGGCGAGATGACCGGCCTCGGCCTCCGGCTCGGCCTGGTCGGGCAGATCGCCGCGCTGCAGAGGGCTTCGACGTCGGCGGCCCGTGCCGTGGTCGACGCCGTCGGCGGCCAGTTCGAGGCGTTGCCCGGCCGGGTCGGCTCGTCCCTGGACGGCCTCCGCACGAGCAACGTCATCCCGCTGACGCAGACTCAGCGGCGCCGCCAGGCCGCCACCGAGATCAGCGCAGCGGAGCTGGCCAGGGCCCGGGCCACGGCGGACAAGGCCGGTGCGGTCTTCAACAACACGTTCAACATCACCGAGGTGGGAGACGCCAACGCGACCGCGCACCGCGTCCTGAACCGCCTCACGTACGCGGCAGGAGTGAGCTGATGACGGCCGAGTGGTACATGGCCTATGGCGGCGTGGAAGTCGCCAATCACGCGCGCCTGGGCGTCTACCTGGACAGCGTCGGGTCGCCGCTGACCTCCGCCGGGCCGTGCGCCTGCCCGACCGTCACGGCCGAGCACTTCGGGGACGCCCCTTACTCCACGCCGGAGGAGGACGCCGCCCCCTGGTACGACCCGGACGTCCCGGAGTCCGCCGATTTCGCCGGGATCATGATCCTGGAGGTCGCCGGGATCGACGACCACCCCGTGCGGCGCACCGTGACCGGTGGCATTGTCGGCGGCGGCTCCATCGGCCCCGCCCGCGCCCTGCCGCGCACCATCACCGTCACCGCCCTCGTTCTCGGCTCCACCTGCTGCGGCGTCGAGTACGGCCTGCAATTCCTGTCGGAGGTGCTGCAAGGCTGCACCGGCGGCGGCTGTGACGGGGACTGCCTGACGCTCTACTCCTGCTGTCCGGGCGAGGACATGAGCCCGGAGGCGTTCAACGCGGAGCACCGGCGCACGCTGCGCCGCGTGGCCCTCGTCGAGGGCCCGACCGTGGTCGCCCGCGCCGGCACCGGCTGCGCCACCGGTGACTGCCAGTCCGGGGCGGACATCATCACCGTGGAATGGGTGTTCACAGCCGCTACCCCGTGGCTGTGGACGGATACGACTCCCACGCTCGAGGTGGCCCCGCCTGGCGATGACTCCCCGACCTGCATCGAGTGGTGCGTCCACCCGCCGGACGGGCCCGGCTGCAACGGCGGGCCGTGCCGGTTCGCGCCGTGCCCGGACCCCACCGCGCTGTGCGCCGACCCGCGGTGCCTGCCCCCACCGCCGCCGACGCCGACCCTGCCGAGCGAGACCTGTTACTGCCTGCCCGTCGCGATCGAGCGGGAGTGCTACGAGCTGGACCTGACGGACCGCCCGGCCTGGTCCACGGACGTCCCCATGATCACCGTGCGGGCCGGGTCGGCGGACCTGCGGAACCTCACCATCGAGATCTTCGAGCGGTCCCCGAACGACGTCGGGCTGACCGCGGACGAGGTGGCAGACAACGGCCGGTGTTCCCCGCACTCGGTGTACTCCGTGATCTACGTCCCGGCCGGCGGGGCGCTCACCCTGGACGGCCAGGTCGGGCGCGCCACCGTGGAGTGCGGCGGGACGTGCGAGTCCTCGCCGGACGTCTACGGCCGGGACGGGCTGCCGCCGACCTGGCGCCTCTTCGATTGCGCCTCCTACGTGATCTGCCTTTCGACAGATGTCAGTAACCCACCGGCGGACAACGCCATGGTGACGCTCGGCCTGTCGGGACGGGGGCGCTGAGCAATCCTCAACACCTGCTCCGACCTGCTGCTTTGGGTAGAATTGCCCCGAAATGAAGTTGCCCCGGGGGTGCTGGGCACACCCGGCCGGGGCTGACCGAACCTAGTTGGAGGCTCGGATGAGCAATGCTACGTGCGTCGTCGTGTTCAGCGACGGATCCCCTTGTCCCCGGCAGCCGAAAGGCTGGGCCAGGTGGTGCCAACCCTGTGGGGTCTGGTCGCGAAGGAACGGCGGAGCCGACCCCAACGGCCGACGGCGAGTGCGACGGTCCCGGACCCTGCTCGCGGACATCCGGGCGGCATCAGCCAAGGTCACGGACGAGTGCGTGATTCTGCGTGGGTACACGGTGCGGCCGAAGGCCGACCTGAACGGGAAGCAGGTCTCAGCCTCGCGGGCAGCGTGGATCATGGAGCACGGCGACCCGGGCGGCGAGTGGGTCCTGCATACCTGCCACCGCGGAGAAGAGGGCTGCGTCAACCTTCGACACCTCTATCTGGGGAGTCCGGCGCGCAACAGTCGCGACATGAGCGAGGCTGGGCGTACCGCGAAGCCGGGAGCGAAAGTGACCCGGGAGCAGGCGGAGGAGATCCGCAAGCGATACGCCAAGGGCAACAGGTGGCGCCCCGGTAATCGCCTCGCCCTTTCCAAGGAGTTCGGCGTTAGCGAGAAGACGGTACGGCGGATCGCGCGCGGCGAGGCCTGGGGATAGCGGTAGGACGGGGCGGCGGCCCTGGGGCTTACCCTGGGGCCGCCGCTGGTTTTGGGCCGGGCCGACTACCCGTGTGGGGAGGTCCGGCCATGGCCGTTGTGGGGTGTGGCAGCCATCAGGTGAGAGTGGTCGACCGGGGCGGCGGCATCGTCGCCACCGGGTCCGTGCTGACCGAGGTGGAATGGTCCAGGGTGCTCGATGACACCTCGACGGCTCGGGTGGTGATCAATCCGGATGGGGACTGTTGCGGGCCGTTGGGCAACGTGCGCTCGTGGAGGCACCGCCTGGTGATCTATCGGGACGACCGGTACGTGTGGGACGGCCCGATCACCAACGTGGACTGGGGCGTCGACAGCGTCGAGATCTTCGCTGAAGACGTGCTGTCTTGGCTGGCCAACCGGGTCGTTCACCAGAACCTCAGCTTCAAGAACACCGACCTCAACACCATCGCCGCGGAGCTCATCGCGGACGGCTTCTTCCCGGACGACCCTGGCCATGACGTGGAGGTCGTCGCCGCGGCCGGCGTCACCGGCTCCCGCGCGTACACCCGCAACGTCGGCCAGACCCTCGACCACATCAAGGATCTGGCGGAGGCCGGGCTGGACTTCACCGCGATCGGGTCCACGATCCTGCTGCTCCCCGAGACGTGGCGCGAGCGGGTCGGGCGCCTCACGGACGCGGACTTCCCCGACGGGCTCAAGGTCTCCGAGGACGGCAAGGGCCTCGTCACGAGGGTCGTCGTCGCGGGTCAGGAGCAGACCGCGGCGGACGGCACGGTGACGGACACCGTCATCGGCGAGGCCGGCGGCGTGGATGACTACTACGGGTTGCACGAGCGGTACGTGTCCCAGAGCAGCATCACCGACACCGCGTCGGCGACGGCGGCGGCCCAGGCCATCCAGCGATCCGGGCTGACCGTGCCGGTGTTCGTCGACACCCAAGAGGTCACGATTAGCCCGGACACCGCGCTCGACGTCAGCTCGCTGGTGCCCGGCTGGTGCCTGGACGTCACGAGCACCGCGACGTGCCGGACCGTCGCCCAGCGTCTCAAGATTGTCGGGCTCAAGGTCACCGAGTCCGGCGGCTCCGAGACCGCGCCTGGCGGGGAGAGCGTGCAAGTGCAGGTAGCGGCGAGTGGGGCGGAGGCGGCCTGATGGCGATGAGGGGAACGCCCGCGCGGCGGGCGGTGGTCGTGGGTGGCCCGCTGGTCGGGGTGGTGCGTGAGCTGGACCGGCGCTCACGGTCCACGACCAGGTTCAGCACCCGCGTGGCCGTGCCTGTCCCTGCGGCGGACCGCGAGCCCCCGCCCGGACCCGTCGCCCCACCCGCGCCGTCTGGTCCGGCCTTGCCCCCGCCGAGGGCCGCAGCGGCGGTCCTGGAGACCGAGGGCGACGGCCGGGCACGCTGGCAGTTCCCGGCCCCGTTCGACGCGCCCCCGGTGGTGGGGGCGCTCCTGGCGGCGCCCGGCGGGCAACTCCTCACCGTGACCCTGGAGGAGGTCACCGCGGAGCGCGCGGTCGTGGTCGTGTGGCAGCGGCGAGGGACGAAGCAGCTGCCGGCGGACGCGGGCCTGTCCGTGCACCTGACTGCGACCCCAGCCACCGGCTAGGGCTACCGATTGGCGCGGTAGACCGCGGCCTCGTCGGCTCCCTGCTCTCCTGCCCATACGAGGATCCGGGCGGAGTAGTCGCGCGCTCCGGTGTGCGCGAGGTACGCCGCGGCGGCGGCCTCGACCCATGACGGCGGTATGTCGTCTTCGCCCTCGTCCCATGGCTGCCATCCGGGGCCGGGCGGGCCGTCGAGGACGTCGATCCGCCACACGTAGCGCGCGCGGGGCCCGCTCGTCTCTTCCACGCTGCTCCTTGGGTGTCGGCGGGCTACCCTGCTCGGTGCTGCTGGTTTTGGGCCGGGCTCACTTCACTCCCAAGGGGTGAGCTTTGGCGAGCGTATGCGTGTGCGAAGAGTATTTCGTGGTCAACGGGGACGGGGAGTTGTGCCTCGTCCCCGGCCAGCAGGGGTTGCGGCAGGTCCTCATCTACACCGAGCCCGGAATGTACTCCTTCACGAAGGCCTCATACCCGTGGGCGGCCCGCGTGCGGGTGCTGGTCCAGGGCGCGGGCGGCGGCTCGGCCGGCGCGAACGCCGCGGCGAACCAATGCATCGTCAGGCCTGGTGGCGCGGGCGGCGGGTACGCGGAGGCCCTGGTCGCCGTCGGCTCCCTCGGGGCGTCGGAGACCATCGTCGTCGGGGCGGGCGGCCTGGCGGGCACGGGCAACTCCCCGGGCGGCGCGGGCGGGAACTCCTCCTTCGGCGGCATCGCCATCGCCTCCGGGGGCGACGGCGGCACGGCGGCGCAGAGTTCGGGCACCAGTGCGGACGCGGTCAGCGGTGTCGCCGGCCCGTTCGGCGGGACCGGGCAACTGATCTCCGGCGGCGGCGCAGGCGCAGGCGGCATCCGCCTGTCCGGCACCAACGGCCTGTCCGGCGCCGGCGGCGAGTCGAGGATGGGGCACGGCGGGTTCGCCCGCGCATCGGACGGCGTGGGCACCGCACCCCGCGGCTACGGCGGAGGCGCCGGCGGCTCCCTCTCGTACGGGGGCGCACAGGCCGGAGCGGACGGCGGTAAGGGAGCGGTGATCATCGAACTCCACGGCTGATGTCCGGACAAGATCCGGACGCCCGTCCAGGACAGTGTCCGGACGATGTCCGCGCAGGTCACGGCCGTGTCCTCGTGACCGCGCGGACAGGCCAAGGACAGGGCGTCCGGACACATCCAGGCGTGTCCGGACACCGTCGCTAGACTCGTCGTGCTGCTGGTTCTGGGCCGGGCGAGCAACCCCCGATGTGGGAGGCCCCTATGGCTCGCTGCGGCTGCGGCGGAGGCGCGTGCAACTGCTCGATCGCCGCCGGCCCCGGTGTCACGATCGACGGTTCCGGCAGCGTCGCGAACCCGTACATCATCAGCTCCGATGGCGGCACCGACTGCACCGCCGTGCGCGGCTGCATCTCGGCCGGGAACGGCATCACCTACAACCCCGCCACCGGCGTGATCGCCGCCCTGATCTCACCGGCCGCCGGCAACAACCTCCAGGTGGGCCCGGCAGGCCTGTACGTGCCGACTGGCGCGGCCACCATCACCACCGGCTGCGGCCTCACCGGCAACGGCAGCGGAGCCAGCCCGGCCCGGGTGAACGCCCTCACCTGGCCGTACGCCTGCGCGGCCGAGACCGCCGGCGGCGTGGTCTCCTGCGACGCCAACGGCAATCTCAGGTGCGAGCCGCGCGCGCAACTGACGTTCGTCTCCTTCACCGAGTCCCGCGACTATGCGAACCTCGCGGTGCCCGCCGGGTTGGATGTCGTGGCCGACACGTTCACGACGAACTTCACCAACCCCGACACCTGCCGCCCGGCGATGCTCATCGTGGAGCGGGAGTGTGACGTCGACTTCAACCTCCCCGCCGGGGCGGGTGCCGCGTACGGCCAGGACACGGACGAGGTGTACTACGTCCGCAACTCCGGCACCTCGGCGATCACGGACGCCCACGCCCAGACCACGAAGGTGTTCCTTCACACGAGCAGCGTCGCGCCGGGCGCGTCCGTGGCCGTCAACTTCCCCGTGACCCTTGGCAGGGGCAGCGGATCGGCTACCTACAACCGCATCCAGGTCTTCATCCGCGGCCTGATGATCAGCCGCTAGCCGTAAACTCCAATCGCCGCTGGTTGTGGGCCGGGCGCAACACCCCCCAAAGGGAGTGCCCCCCATGTCTTCCTGCGGTTGCAGCAGCAGGCGATGCGCCTGCACCGTCACCGCCGGCCCGGGCGTGACCGTCACGGGTAACGGCAGCACCTCAGCCCCCTACGTGGTCGCCGCCGGCCCGTCCACGACCGTCCTCCAGGCCGCCGACACCCCCTCGGTCGACGCCACGGTGTCTGGCACCGGCACCATGGCCGACCCGTACGTCATGAGCGCCGCGGTGGTCCTCGACGCGGCCCCGCCCGGCGGCGGCACGAACCTCCTCCAGAGCGGCCCCGACGGGCTGTTCGTCGAGTGCGCCGGCGTCCGTACGTGCCTCACCGCGACCGGCGGCGTCGCCTACGACCCCCTGTCGGGGGAGTTCACCGCGGACCTGTCCGGGGACGCCGGCAACGTCCTGACCCTGGGCGGGGACGGCGGCCTGTACGCACCCGGCGCGGACCCGACGGTCGTCCAGGCCGCGGACTCCTCGTCCGTGGACGTCACCGTGTCGGGCACCGGCGCGGCCGGGGACCCGTACCTCGTCGGCGCCGTGGTGGTCCCGGACGCCGCGCCGCCTGGTGGTGGGGCGAACCTGCTGCACGTGGGCCCGGACGGGGTCTATGTGGAGTGCGCCGACGTGCGCGGCTGCTTCTCCGGTGAGGACGGCGTCGCCTACGACCCCGCGACCGGGGTGATCACCGCGGACCTGTCGGCGGACGCGGGCAACTCTTTGACCCTCGGCGGGGACGGCGGCCTGTACGCACCCGGCGCGGACCCGACGGTCGTCCAGGCCGCGGACTCCTCGTCCGTGGACGTCACCGTGTCGGGCACCGGCGCGGCCGGGGACCCGTACCTCGTCGGCGCCGTGGTGGTCCCGGACGCCGCGCCGCCTGGTGGTGGGGCGAACCTGCTGCACGTGGGCCCGGACGGGGTCTATGTGGAGTGCGCCGACGTGCGCGGCTGCTTCTCCGGTGAGGACGGCGTCGCCTACGACCCCGCGACCGGGGTGATCACCGCGGACCTGTCGGCGGACGCGGGCAACTCCTTGACCCTGGGAGGGGACGGCGGGCTCTACGCCCCCACGGGCGGCGGAGGCGGTGGAACGATCGTCGAGGCCGCCGACTCCTCGTCGGTCGACGTCACCGTGTCCGGCACCGGCACCGCCGGCGACCCCTACCAGGTGGGCGCCGTGGTCATCGCGGACCCGGCGCCGCCTGGTGGTGGGGCGAACCTGCTGCACGTGGGCCCGGACGGGGTCTATGTGGAGTGCGCCGATGTCCGCGGCTGCTTCTCCGGTGAGGACGGCGTCGCCTACGACCCCGCGACCGGGGTGATCACCGCGGACCTGTCGGCGGACGCGGGCAACACCTTGACCCTGGGCGGGGACGGCGGCCTGTACGCCCCGCCGGCCCCGGAGCCCACCGTCCAGACCGCGTGCGGCCTCACCGGCGACGGCTCCGCCGGCGACCCCCTGGCGGCCGCCACCGCAGCCTGGCCGTACCCGTGCAGCGTCGACACCCTCGGCGGCGTCGTCGCCTGTGACAGCAACGGCGTCTTGCGCGGCGAGCCCCGCGCGCAGGTCTCGTTCTTCTCCTTCACCGAGCAGCGGAACTATGCGGACCTCGCCGTCCCGGCCGGGTTCGACAACGTGGTCGACACGTTCTCGACGACCTTCACGAACCCCGACACCTGCCGGCCCGCGCTCCTCATGGTCGAGCGGGAGTTGGACGTCGACTTCAACCTCCCGGCCACCGCGGGCGCCGCGTACGGCCAGGACACGGACGAGATGTACTACACCCGGAACACCGGGACGACGCAGATCAACGATGCCCACGTGCAGACCACGAAGGTTTTCCTGCACACCACGAATGTCCCGCCGGGCGGAAGCGCCACCGTCAATTTCCCCGTCACCCTCGGCCGGGGCTCAGGAGGCGCCACCTACAACCGCATTCAGGTTTTTCTTCGCGGCCTGATGATCAGCCACTAACGGGAGAGAGCAATGACGTTCCCCATTCCCACAGACGAGCCCGAGGCCGAGCGGGTCACCTACTGGATCCTGTACGAGGACGGGTCAGCCGGCCGCGTGCAGTCGACCACCGGGGAGGAGCCCGTCCTCACCAAGCCCGGCCGCCTGGTCGACGAGGCCGAATACAACGAGGTGTTCGAGGCCCTGCGGGCGGCGAACGAGGCGCACCTCGCGCAGCTCCAGGCCGAGGACGAGCAGCGCACCCGCGAGGACTACGAGGCGCTGCGCGCGGCCGGCGTCCCGGAGGCCACCGCCCGCCGGATGTCCGGCTACACGGGGCCGGAGCTGGAGGAGGAGGCGGTCGCCCCAGCGGCGACGGCCAAGGGCAAGAAGTAGCCGGCGGCTACACTGCGGGGGCCGCTGGTTGTGGGCCGGGCCAAGATCTCTCCGCGTTGGAGGACCCTTGGCCACGCGCGCGCAGTCCACGCAAGGCGTGCAGGTCTGCTCTCTCAAGGTGGACACCCCGCAGCTCATCCCGCCGGGGACCACGTACCGCATCGTCCGCTTCCCGTTCGGGGCCGCCGAGCCGTCCGACCGGTTCGGCATGCACCAGGCCGTGCAGCCTGACGGCTACGTGGTCACCGACTACGCCACGGACGACAGGTCCGGCCTCATCTGGCCGTCCAAATCCGGATGGGGCCACCTGTACGCCCTCCTCCAGTGGGAGGCGGCGAGCGCCACCGGCGGGTACAGCGAACTCCGCGATCAGTACGTGCGCGATCCGCTCAGCCTCGGCTCGCCGACGCCGAATGACACCACGGCAACAGATCACCGTGCCCCGTCCATTGGGCAGAACTTTTTCACCAAGTCGCACGGAATCTTTGTGTCGCCGGATACGCCTCTCGCTGTTCGCGTCACGCATAACGACGCCAATCCCCGCCTGTTGAATATCGCGGAATTCAAACTCGTTATTCACGAAGCCGCCTGAGGTAAACCCATGTCTGAAACGCAGCGGCCGTCAGTCGGCCGAGTCGTCCACTACGTCAGCCACGGAACGCCGATCCGCGAGGACGGCACCCGCGCGTTCCCGCCCACCTGCCGGGCCGCGACCGTCACCGAGGTCGACGACGCCGTCCCGGACCGCGTCGGCCTGGCCGTCCACAACCCGACGGGGACCTTCTTCCACCCCCTGTCCGCCGGCGGCTGCCGCCACCTGGCGGTCGACGAGCAGCCGCCCACGGGCGGCACCTGGCACTGGCCAGAGCGTGTGTGATGCAGTTCGTAGAGCGTGAAGCATGGGGCGCGCCGGCGACGTCGCCGGCCGACTACCTCGCCGGCACCCGCGGCGTGAAGATCCACTGGCTCGGGGCGCCGTACACCAGCCGCACGCACAGCCTGTGCGACGACATGGTGCGCGCCGTTCGCGCGGAGCACCTGGCCAACGTCAAAGAGAACTACGTCGACATCGCCTACACGGCCCTGGTGTGCGAGCACGGGACGGTGTTCGAGGGGCGCGGCACGCACAAGCGGCCCGGCGCCAACGGCAACGCGACGCTCAACGGCCAGGACTACGCCGTGTGCGCGCTCCTGGGCAGCAAGGGCATGACCGTGCCCACGGACGCCATGCTGACCGGGCTGGTGGACGCGATCGAGTGGCTGCGCCGCAGCGGCGACGCCGGCACGTGGGTGGGCGGCCACAAGGACGGCTATCCCACGGAGTGCCCCGGGGACGCCCTGTACGCGTGGGTGAAGCGCGGCGCGCCCCGCCCCGAGGGCGCGGTCATCCCGGCGCCGCCGGCGAACTCCTACACCGTGCGGGAACTGGACACGCTGTCCGCGATCGCCCGCCGGCTCGACGTCCGGTGGCAGGACCTCGCCACGGTCAACGGCCTGCGCCCGCCCTACACGATCCACCCCCGGCAGATCCTCCGCCTGCCGCCGAGCACGGCGGTCCTCGAGGTCCCGCCGTTCCCCGGAGCGGCCGCGTTCCACATCGGCGCCCGGCACCCCGCGGTCGTGGAGTTGGACGCCTGCCTCATCGCCAAGGGGTGGACCAAGCACCACGACGGCAACGGCTACCAGAAGGGGCCGCTGTTCACCGAGTACACCCGGCTCAACGTCGCGGATTTCCAGCGCAGCGAGGCGGAGCTCCGCAGCGACCCCGACGGCTACCCCGGTCCGCTGACCTGGAAGCTCCTCCACTCCTGAAAGGCCCTGCCCATGCCCCGTCACGCCCGTATCGAGACGAAGGTGACCGCGGCCAGTGCCGGCGCCTACCTGGCGTCGACCGGCCTCCTCGGCGTGCTGGCCGCGGTCCAGGACCAGGCCCGCCTCCTGGACCCGCTGCCCGACCGGCTGTCGCCGTTCGTCCTCGCCCTCGTCCCGACGCTCATCACCTTCGCGGTCGGCTGGAAGGCCCGGCACACGCCCCGCCTCGGGCCACACCGGTGATCCCCGACGCGACTGGCATCCCGGCCCTGGACGCCGTCCTCGTGTGGGGCGGTGCCCTCGTCGCTCTCGGGGCGATCGTCACCGGCCTGTGGCGCGGCACCGCGGCCGTCGTCCGGTTCTTCCGGAGGGTGACCCAGTTCATTGACGACTACTTCGGCGAGGAGGCCCGGCCCGGAGTGCCGGCGCGGCCGGGCCTGATGGAGCGCATGGGCGGCATGGAGGAACGGCTCGGCGCGGTCTATCACGAGGTGTTCCCCAACGACGGCGGCTCGTTGCGGGACGCGGTCGACCAGGCGAACCGCCGCCTGCGCCTGATGTGCCCGGACTGCGACCACGACCAGGCAGGAGGTGATGAGGGGTGAGCAGCAACACGACCTTGACCCTGGTCATCCTCGGTGCTGTCACCGGCGGCACAGTCGTCGCCCTGGCCGGTATCCGGGCCGTGGTGGAGATCGTCCGCGTCCGCGCCGAGCAGGACCGCAGGTGATACCCGGCCCCGCGAGCGCGCGGGACCCCAGGGCCGAACGCCCGCCCCATGACTCCGGGGCGGGCGTTCTCTCGCATCTGCCGCCGCCACCCGCACCACTGACGGGGGTTGATTTTCACCGATTCACGCCCACGCCCGTTACAGCTCACCACACACTGGACGCGGCTCCGCCGTTTCTCCCCCTCCACGGCGGAGCCACTGGGGTCCCCGGAGTCAGCGTGAGGATGGTCCGTGCGGGTGGATGACTGGCATCTCACCGAGGACGTCGACGACTTCCTCACCGGGGCCCGGGACTTCCTGTACTCGCGTCCTGCCCTCCACACGCTGGTGCTGACGGTGACGGAGGCCCTGCGCGCACGCGGGCCGGGACCGTCCGGCGGGGAGGCGCCCCTCTTCGGCCTCTTGGAGTACGGGGGCGAGGTGCGCGCGGCCCTCTTTCGCACCCCGCCCCGCCGTCTCAACGTGACCCCGCTCAGTCCCGAGCATGCGGAGCTGCTCGCCGCCCGGCTCTCCGGCCTCGGCCGCCCGGTCCCCGGCGTCACCGCGGTCGACGACACCGCCGCCGCTTTCGCGGAGGCCTGGGGGCGGCGCACCGGTGCAGCCTCGACGGTGCGCGACCGGCGACGTCTATACCGCCTCGGCACTCTCACCCCACCCACGCCGTTCCCGGAGGGCAGTGGCCGGGTCGCCGGCGAAGAGGACCGGGAGCAGCTCGCCCGCTGGAACGACGACTTCGCCGCCGCTATCGGCGAGGCTCCCGCTGGCCCCTCCGCCGGGAAGGGTGGCAGCGGCAGGCGCTTCATGTTCTGGGAGCTCCCGGACGGCACCCCGGTATCAATGGCGGGTGTGACACCGATGGTGGCGGGCCAGATGCGAGTGGGCCCCGTCTACACCCCGGATCACCTGCGCGGCCGCGGATACGCGGGTGCGGTGACAGCCGAGGTGAGCCGAGCCGCGCAGGCCGCCGGCGCCGCGGAGGTCGTGCTCTTCACGGACCTGGCCAACCCCACCAGCAACGGCGTCTATCAACGGATCGGGTACGTCCCGGTGACTGACTTCACAGCGGTCGACTTCGCCTGATCCGCGCAGAGCGCCCGCCTCCGCCGTCGGGGCGGGCGCTCCGGGTGCGCCTGGCCCACTCCGTGCCGGGCGGTGGCATCGTGCAGGACGGGTGATCAGTCCGTGTGCGCAGACTGCACCGTCATACAGCCTGCGCCCACTGAGACCGGACAGCCCGGTGATCTGGGACAACCAACGGTGCACACGGGCGATTTGACGACCTATGTCATCATCTGGGGCCCTAACGTCCGCCGATCGCTCCGGAAAACCTCATGAGGCGACCTGCATCGGTAGCGGGCGTGAACGACAATGCCGGCCGCAGTGGGGAAAGTTAGTGAGGGTTCGCTTCAAGCGTGCACAGCGCCCAGTATTGGGCGGGCAATGTTTGTTTGCTGCCTGTCAAGGCTGAGCGTAATCTGAGATTGGCCGCAACATTGCGGAACGCGACACTTATGTTGCCGCGCGAACCATCAGGTGTACGCATCAACTTTCTGACGCAGTCGGCCGCATCTGGCATCGATGACACTTCAACTACTGCCGGTCGCAGGTGCGGTGCAGGGAAACTCTGGCGTCAATAGCGGATTGACGCCTTCACCAATTTGGGAAATCTTCCGGTCTTGAAAGTTGGGATCGAGGAAGATTACCCCTCTGGAGGTCATCATGCGAGCTCGCCGGGCAATCGTATCCGCGGTGGCAGCACTCGCACTCACGGGAAGCGTGCCCGCTGCATCCGCAAGCACGATGGGGCCTGCCGGGGATACCCCCCGCCTCGCCCCAACGCTGGGAGTCAGCGGCGCCACACTTTACGGGGTTCGGGAGCACCATAGCGGCGACCTATGGGATATGAAGGTCGACCTCGACGTGACCTTCACCGCGTTCGACAGTAGTAGCGCGAACGGTTTCTCGTTCGAAGATTGGTGCGACATTTGGGAAGAGGACGACAGTGACGACGATCTCGTCACGCGAGGCACTCATCACAACATTGCCCCTCGAAACGCAGGCTTCACGATATCGTTTACGAATATCGCAAGTGACAAGCTAGATACCGAGCTAGGAGGTGAGGAGGTCTACGCCAGGTGCTTCGTGAGGAACAAAGAGACCGGCACGCAGCCTGCCAGTTATAGTTCGGTGATTCAGCTCTCACCGGGCTGACGGCGAGCAGCAGGAGTGCGGCCGTGGTGTTGCGGCATGGATCCCCTTGTGGAGTGAGTCGGGGGCATCATGCGCCGTTGTGGGAGAGAGGCCCCGCCGCACGGGGGTAACGGCAGGGCCTCGCCTTCGAGTGTGCCACCCATCCGCCGCCCGCGTCTCAGTGCCGACCGTGCGCTCCCTGTTCGCCACCAGGGCGAACTTTGCCCGGCTGCTCAGCACTCCACCGCAGGTCGCCGCACAGGAGCCCGCATTTCTCGCCCTCACCGGGACGTGCTTCGCCCGGTAAGGTGCCGCTTTGTCCGAATCCCAGGCTTCTCGGGCCCGGCGCCGCCCCGCCCGACGTGGAACCCCGGGCGGGGCGTACGGATCACCCCAACATTCGCAAATCCGACCCGCGGGCCCGGCTGAGTTCCGAAGGCCGAACGGTCACGCAGCCTTCACCACCTGAGCCCGCGTCACCTCGGCCCACTGCCCCAACAGCCGCTGGTACTCCAGGGTCCGCCGCTCGCCGGCGGGCTCGTCCATCAGGCGCCGAATCAGCTCGTTCACGTCGACCGCGCGCAGGCGTGACGAAGGACCAGGGCGAAGGGGGGTGGACATACCGCCACCATACGGGGCGGCACTGACGCCACCCTCAATCCCGCCGACCCGTCAACAGCCCCAAACTGTCCCTCTTATGAGGTGGGCCCCGTGGCCGTACGCTGGCGGGAGGAGCCAACGCCGACCAAAGGGGGCGCCCGTGGACATCTCCGACGAGCTGAGCGTGGGCGAGCGCATCCGGCTGTTGCGGGAGTCCCGCGGCCTGTCTCGCCCCGTCCTGGCCGGCTTGTGCGGACGCGGCCCGGACTGGCTGAAGAAGATCGAATCCGGCGAGCGTGAGCTGAGGTCCCACACGCTGCTGATGCGCCTGGCCGCCGCGCTCCAGGTCACGGACCTGTCCGCCATCACCGGCGGCGGCGCCGACGTCGTCCAGCCCGTACCCCTCGGCAGGCTCAACCACCCCGGGCTCCCCGGGATCTGGGGCGCGGTCATGAACCGCTCCCTGACCCCGGCCCCCGCCGGCGGACTGGCACCCCTGGACACGGGCGCGCTGCAAGGTCGGGTCGACCAGACGTGGCGGCTGTGGCACTCGTCGGACCACAACCGCACCGAGGTGGGGGCGCTGTTGCCCGACCTCATCCGCGACGCCGAGGCCGCCGTCCGGGCTCTGGACGGCACTGACCGCAGGACCGCCCTCGTCGCCCTGTCCGACACCTACCGCCTCACCGGCCAGGCCACCGCGTACATCGCGCCGTCCGAACTTGCGTGGGTCGTTGCGGACCGGGCCATGGCCGCGGCACAGGAGGCCGACCAGCCCGCCGCCATAGCGGCAGCCGCCTGGAACCTGGGCAACATCCTGCGCGAGACCAGCTACGCCGAGGAGGCGTTGCGCGTGGTCATCGAGGCGGCGGACCTGATCCGCCCCCACCTGGAGACCGCCCCGGAGGACTGGCGCGGCATCTACGGCGCGCTCCAGCTCCACGCCGCCGTCACCCACGCCCGCGAGGGCAACGAGGGCGACGCCTGGCGGTACTGGGACAAGGGGAACCAGGTCGCCAAGTCCCTCCCGGCCGCGTACGTCCACCCGTCGACCGTGTTCGGCCGCGCGAACGTGGACTTCCACGAGGTCTCAGTGGCGACCGACCTGCGCAAGGCACAGAAGGCGTTGGGTCTGGCGGACGACATCGACCCCGACGTGATGCCGTCGCGGGAGCGCCGGGCCCGGCTGTGGGTGGAGGTCGCCCGCGGCCACCTCCAGCGCGGCGACCGCACGGCCGCCCTCCACGTCATGAAGCTGGCCCACTCCATCGGCGCCGAGACCGTCGCGTACACCCCGTCAGCCCGCGTCGTCGCGGCCGACTTGTGGCGCAAGGCCCCTCGCGCCCTGCGGCCCGAGGCCGGCCGCCTCGCGGAAGCGGTCGGAATCAACACCGCCTGACCACCAGCAACACCCGTGCCCCTGGACGACGTCCGGGGGCACAGTGCTGCCCCCGACCCGACGACCCGTCAGCAAGGGGGACCCCCTGTGTACGTGGGACAGTCTGTCCCCCTTGCCCCCTTGGCGACCTCATACGGTGACGCTCCCGGTACGTAGCGTCTACACCTCGGGGGTCCCTGTGCTTCGCCCTGCCACCTGGCACGCCTCGCCGCGGCGAGCAGCCGACCCGGTCAGCGACCCGGGCACCGGCGAGATCCGCGTCCCGCTGTCGCTGTTCTCGGTCGACGAGCACCAGGGCGACGTGGACCTCGTGCTGTCGCGCGTCGAGGGCGAGGGACTGCTGAGCACGCTCCGCGCTGCACTGGCCGCGTCCGCTGAGGCCGTGTTCCGGGGGCCGGAGGTCGTACGGTGACCGGCGGCGTCGTCACCGGACAGGACCGGCGGACCGCGGTAGGGCACTGGCTCCAGGCTGCCGCCCTCAACCCGCAGCAGGCCCGCGAGGAGTGGGCAGAGCGCGGGTTCACCCTCCTGGAGTGCGGGACGCTGTTCTCCGCCGTCCGCATCCCGGCCGACCTCGTGCACGCCGCCGCCGAGACCTGCGACCCGCACGCCGTCAGCTCCTTCCTGCGGGACGTCCTCGGCGGCGGCCCGGTCATCGTCGACCCGGTCAGTCAGCGGTACTACGCGCTGGTGCCTGCCAGCACTTCCCGGCGGTGGAACGTCGCCGACACCCTGTGCCTGGGCCGCGCCTCATGCCTGGGCGTGCCGAGCCCTGAGTGCACCGAGCACCGTCCGGGCCGCTCCCGCTGGGCGGTACCGATGGACTCCCCGGGCGACCTGTGCGTGCCCGGCGAGGTGGCGCTCCTGGTGAAGTGCGGACGCGCCATGCGGGCGGAGGCGGCCCGGTGACCACGACCGCCTACGCCTCCGGGCTGGTGTCCGCCGCCGGATACCGCCACATCCACGGGTGGACCACGCCGGCCGCTGCCCGCGCCCGTGCGGCCGAGCTCGTCGCCGCGCACCGGGCCGAGGCCCACGAGATCGGGCGGAACCCGCACCTGACTGAGGAGTGGGCGCAGGCCATCGTCAGCGCCCCGCGGCTGGTGGCCGCCGTCCAAGGGGTCATCGGCCCTGACGTCGCAGTCGAGAACACGTTCCTCGTCATCAAGTGGCCCGGCCGGGACTTCGAGGTGCCGTGGCACCAGGACGGCATCAACAACCGGCTGGAGCTGGACCCCTACCGGTCAGTGGCCGCGTGGGTCGCGCTGACCGACGCCGACGAGGCAACCGGCTGCCTGCACGTCGTGCCCGAGTCCCAGCGCGCCGGATACCTGCCGTACGAGACCGAGGCGGCCAGCGGCGCCCGGCGCGGGCGCGCCCTGGGCGTCCAGGTCGACGAGTCCGTGACCCAGGTCACCGTGCCGGTACGGGCCGGGAGCGGGGTCCTGATGGACACCCGGCTGCTGCACTGCTCGCACTCCAACACCGGGACCGGCGCCCGCGTCGGCCTGAACATTCGCTACGTCGCGCCCGGCGGCTGCCACATGCGCGACGGATCAAGCCCCAGCCTGGCCCCGATCTGCGGCACGGGCTGGTAACCCCCCCCACCGAAGGAAGGAGCACCACCTTGTCCACGATCACCCAACAGTTCCTGGACCAGAACGCGCCCACCCGGGTCCGCGTGCTGACCGGCGAGGACAACGACGTCGAGCGTCGCGCCGGGAAGAAGCCGCTGTTCCGCAGCGAGTGCACCTACTACTGCCCGGACGAGGTCACGGCCCGCCGGTGCATCGAGGCTCTGGCCGAGTCCGACAAGCGGCTGCGGGAGCGCCCGGAGGAGCTGATGCTCTGGGACTGGCAGTCCACGTACTTCGAGGCCGAGCAGGACAACCCCAACGGCGGCGGCACCGTGATCCTCGGCGTCGCCTGGTACGACGCGGAGTTCTTCGAGGACCGCCGAGAGGCGTGGTTCGGCGCGATGCACCAGCGGATCTACCAGGGGCTCGGGATCCCGCTGGACGACATCGAGGTCACCCACTGGAGCCTCGTCGCCTGAGCGGCTGACGGGCTGACGCAGGGGTGAGCGGCCGGGTCCGCCGCGGCCTCCCTTGGGGGGAGGAGGTGCGGGCCCGGCCTTCCGCATTGTGGAGGGGAGGAACCGGATGAGGGGGCGTCAGCCCTGCGACATCTCGCGCTCGGGCTGCGGCACGCGCAGGCCCTCGTCGCGCGTCCACCACCACGCGGCTGCCGCGCCGACGCCGGCGACGGCCACGGTGCCCAGGCCGCCGGCGAGGAACCCGGCCGCGGGGGAGCCCGCCGCGACCGCGGGGACGACCAGCATCGACGCTGTCCCGGCGGTGCGGATCACCGTGAGGTCCAGCGACATCAGGCGGCGCCGCGGGCCGGCCGGGAACCCCGCGAGGTGCGTTTGCAGGGTGACGCCGCAGAACGGGGCCACGAACCCCGACGCGGCGGCGACGGCCAGCAGCACCGGCAGGTTCGAGGCGAGGCCGTTGAGGGCGAGGAGCAGCCCGGCGGCTGCCCACACCGCGCAGTACGCGGCAGGGAGCCGGGCCGGGAGCCGGACGTGCCCGGCGACGAGGTTCCCGACCAGGGCGCCGGCGCCGGTCGTCGCCAGGATCAGCCCGTACGCCCCGGCCCCCGCGCCCATCGTCGCGAGCAGTGCGGGCAGCGCCAGGGCGACGGCCTGGGCGAAGATCGCCGCGCCGTGCACGCCGATCGCTGCGCCGGTCGCCGGGTGCGACTTCACCAGGACGCGCACCCCGAGCGTCTCGGGCGCGGCCGGGCGCTTCCCGGTCGGGGCCGTCCTGTGGGCGCCCCGGCCGAGGCGGGCGAGCACCGCGGCGGAGACGGCGAACGTCGCGGCGTCCAGCCAGAACAGCGCGCTCTGCGGCATCACCGCGAGGAGGACGCCGGCTGTGCCGGGTCCGGCGATGCGGGCGACGCGGCCGGTGAGGTCCATCAGCCCGTACACCGCCTGCACTTCGCTGGGGCGGACCAGGTCGGGGACGAGCGCCCCGAGGTTGGGATCGAACAGCGCCCCCGCGGCGCCGACGGCGACGGCCAGGACGAGCATGCCCGGCAGGCCGAACACGCCCCAGGCGACGGGCAGCAGGGCGACGAGCACGATCCGGGAGGCGTCTACCGCGGCGAGGGCCCGCAGCGACGCGAAGCGGTCCATCAGCCGGCGGCCGACGGTGCCCATCACGATGTACGGCACCGATTCGGCGACCGCGACCAGGCCCATCGCAGCGGCGCCGGACTTCTCCCACGCGAGCCACATGATCGCCATGGCGTACAGGCGGTCACCGAACACCGACAGCGCCTGTGCGCCCCACAGGGCCAAGACGCGGCGGCGGCGCAGCAGTCGGACGTACCCCATGATCACTCCCGCCCAGGAAAGCGCGAAGTCCCGGCCGATGGGCGTGCCGGGACTCCCCACCCTAGGGCACCTCACGAGACGGAAGAGACATGACGACACCACCGATCCCCCTTGAGGCGCGTATCGCAGCAGACGCGACATGCGGCGACGGAACCGTGCTAGAGCCGGTCACCGACCGGCGCGCCTGCGCAGTGTGGAAGGCCACCGGCCCGCTCCGGACCGCCGCGGTGAAGTACGGCGCCGGCGTCGAAGGCACGGTCATCGTGCTCCGCGAGACCACCGCGGTCGCCGGCATCCTCGGCGGCTCCGCGGTGCGGGCACACGGCCGCAGCCCGGGCGGGGCGTGGATGCTCACGGACTGGCACGAGGGCCCGTCGACCAGGCAGCTCCTCGCCGGCGTCCGCGACGGCACCGCCGACCTGGCCGCCGCCCGGGACGCCATGGTCGCCGTGTGCGAGGCGGTGGCCGCCCTCCACGCGGCCGGGTGGGTGCACGGCGACATCCAGCCCGACCACATGGTGCACACCCCCGCCGGCGTGCGGTTCCTGGACTGCTCCTGGGCGTGGCACCCGCTCACCCTCGGCCCGTCCAACCTGTTCCGCGGAGGCCTGCCCCACCTCCTCGCCCCCGAGTTGGCGTGGAAGGTCCACCGCGGTCACCGGCCCGTGGTCGTCACGTCCACGGACGAGGTGTACACACTGGCGGCGAGCCTGTGGTGGGCGATCGCCGACGAGTGGCCGCTCTCCTACGAGGAGGCCGACGTCGACCCGCGCGCCCTGGACGCCGCAGGACTGCGGCACGCGATCGCCGCCCGCGGGATCCCGGTCCGGCCGGCGACGGCGTGGCCTGCCGCCCAGCACGTGCTCAGTCACGTGATGTCCCAGCCTGACTACCGGCGTCCGTCAGCGGCGGACCTGGCGATCCTGCTGGGCACGGCCCTGGTCGACGCACCCGTGGCCGCCACGGTGTGATGGCCGGACATGGGGACGGGCCCGGCAGCGGTGAGGCTGCCGGGCCCGCGCCTCCTGCCCCCGAGAAGTAAGGTGCGACCCATGCTCTTCCGCTGGGAATGACTGCGGCCTGTACTGACGGTGCCGTACGTGCCGACGCTGGGCCCCGTCCATCCCTCGGTGCTGACCGAGGACCTGTTCGCGGACGTGCTCCGCGCGGCCGAGCAGCAGAGGCGGTTCCTGCGGTATGACAAGGACGTGCGCTGGTCGGACGTCAAGGATGAGACCGTGCTCGCCGAGGACATCGCGCACCGGCCGGGGGAGACCCTGGTCCCCACGCTGGTGCGGCGCGGCAAGGGCACCGTGAAGGTCCACGTCTACGGCGTCGAGCCGGACTCCCCGATGGTGGCCGGGGAGCTGGCCGCCCAGTTGTGCGCCCGCCACGACGCGGCCAAGGCCCGCGTGGTGGCCTTCCTCGGCCCGGAGCACGCGGGCTGTGACGGGGCTGGGACGCGCGTGCAGCTCAAGGACTTCACCAGCATGCCGAGCCCCGAACCCGAGCCCGGCACGGTGCTGCCCTTCGACGACTGCCCCGGTCCGGTGCGCGCCGGCTTCACGGCCTTCGCCGCGCAGATGGCCGCCGACGGGTTCGCGTTCCTGCACCGGCAGATGCTCGCCGGAGCCGTGGGCCCGGTCCTCTTCGCCGTCCACGAGGGCCGCGTGGCGGGCGCCATCGGCCCGATGGAGATCCGGCCGGACGCCGTCGGCGCCCGCCAGCTCATGCCCCAGTATTTCGGCGTACTGCCCGAGCACCGCGGCCGTGGCTACGGCCGCGCCCTGTGGCGGGCCGCGATGCACTGGGGCCAGGAGCACGGTGCCGGATACCAACTGCTGCAGACAGAGGTCGGTGGCGCATCCGATCGGCTGTGCCGCAGCGAGGGCTTAACGTCGCTCGGAATCGTCTATTCGAAGTCGATCTAGCGCGGATGATTGGAGTATGGTGTCATTCATCCAATTTGTCGCTTTCCTTGAAAGTGCTAGATTCCTGTGCTCCAGGCGGGGAAATCCGCAGGTCGCCGAGTCTGCTCCCCGCGCCCGCGGGGATGGTCCCTTCCTTGGCGATTCCGCCGAACTCCTTCTTGGCTGCTCCCCGCGCCCGCGGGGATGGTCCCCTGCCCGCCCAGACCCCGACGCCCGAGCAGACCTGCTCCCCGCGCCCGCGGGGATGGTCCCCCTCGTTCACCATCACCAGCTCGGCGATCAGCCTGCTCCCCGCGCCCGCGGGGATGGTCCCGAGCCGTCACCGTTGATCGCGAGCCGGTCGGCTGCTCCCCGCGCCCGCGGGGATGGTCCCCCGAGGGCAGCGCCCACACGTTCACATCGGTGCTGCTCCCCGCGCCCGCGGGGATGGTCCCTCATCACGCGGAATCCGGATGATCGGCAGCACCTGCTCCCCGCGCCCGCGGGGATGGTCCCTGCGGCGGCTGGTGTTCCTGTACGTCACCGGGCTGCTCCCCGCGCCCGCGGGGATGGTCCCGACAAGGTTCGGCCGACGGCTTCGGGGTCCGGCTGCTCCCCGCGCCCGCGGGGATGGTCCCGGCTGATCGCTGGCACCGGAGGCGCGACCGTTCTGCTCCCCGCGCCCGCGGGGATGGTCCCACGGGCATGAGCTGCTCCAGCGACACGGCGCACTGCTCCCCGCGCCCGCGGGGATGGTCCCCTCATCGCCGAGGTCACCGTGCAGCGCATGGACTGCTCCCCGCGCCCGCGGGGATGGTCCCGACCAGGACCCGCAGGCCATGGCCGACATGCTCTGCTCCCCGCGCCCGCGGGGATGGTCCCGACCAGGACCCGCAGGCCATGGCCGACATGCTCTGCTCCCCGCGCCCGCGGGGATGGTCCCGACCAGGAC